>DATHNH010000063.1:0-9795 GCA_035486255.1 Solirubrobacteraceae bacterium
TGCCGCCTTCAGGCGTGCAGGTGGCAGATGCCAGCGGTCTTGACCTGCGTCGCCATATATCGGCAGTCGAGGCCATCGTAGACAACCGGAAACCGGACTTGCTCATCCTCGACTCGTTTCGCTCCATGACACCGGGGATGGACGAGAACGACACCGGACAGACAGCCCGCACTCTCGATCCGCTTCGTCGCCTCGCTCACGAGTCGGGAGCGGCGATCCTCCTCATTCACCATGCAAACAAGGCTGGTAAGGACTTCCGGGGCGCAAGCTCTATCCGGGATGGCGTGGATGTGCTCTGGCACCTTGGCCGACACGAGAGCGATCCCGACCCGACGCGGCGGTTCCTACATAACCGCAAGATGCGCGTTGCACCCGATGGCAATCGTCTTTGGCTGCGCCTCGATGTTGACCGTGACCGAGTGCTCATCGACCAAGCCGAGCCTCCCGATGAACAGGACCAATCAATCAAGCGGCCCGTCCGGGCAAAGTTGAGCGAGGAAATCTTTGCCGGGATAGGCGACCGTCAGATGCGACTCGCAGCAATTGCCGAAATGGTCGGTCGGCAACCCAAGGACGGTAGCGTCCGCAATGCACTCACCGGCCTTGTCGAAGATGGACTGCTTGTGCGGCGGGACAACGAATACGCGAAGGTGCAAGCGGTGCAAGGTGCCGCCTTGCACCCTTGCACCGAGCCAAGAGACGCGGTGCAAAACGCACCCCCGCCTAAGGGCTTTGCGCCGTTGCACCCGCAGGCCGACACGCTCGACGCGGATGTCGAACTTGCACGCGTCCGCAAGAAGTTTGGCGACCCGAACGAGGGATCGTGATGGAGGACAATTTGCCACCTGTAAGCATTGAGGAACAAGCTTTTGCGCGGCGTATTGCGTTGGAGTTGGCGCTCCCGATTGTCGAGGAACTGCTCGAACCTCTTGCGCACCTAATCGTGGCGCGCCTGGCAACCAGACTGGAGGCCGGAGCGTCATGCGGCAGGAATGAGAGCGCGGAGACCCCGACGAGTGCCGAGGATGGCTCTGTTGGCCTGAGCGGGCTCAGCGCGCGTCTCGTAGACGCCGAAGTGGTCGCCTCGGCGCTCGGGGTCTCACGCGAATGTGTCTACACCCACGCCGAGGAATTGGGTGGCCACCGCATCGGCTCCGGTCCTCGCGGGCGACTCCGGTTCGACCTAGACCAAGCCCTCGCGGCGTGGACCTCTCGCTCCTCAAGCAAGGAGTCGCACCAGCCGAAATCCCCTGCGGTTACAAGCGGTTCGGCTAGTCGTCATCGTCGGGGATTGGGCAGCAGCGCCGAACTGCTGCCCATCAAGGGCTCAGGGATACCCGCTGACACCCACCAGGATCGCTCGCGATGATCCGTTCAGCGCAGCGGCGACTGGTCGTGCTTCTCGACCTCGGCTATCGCGTCGGCGAGCTTGTACAGGTTGGAGCCGAGCGCGTCGAGAAAGCGCAGGACGGTGTGCCATCGAACGCCCCTGCGACCGCGCTCGACCTGGGACACGTAGGTCGAATGGATGCCGAGCCGGACGGCCATCTCCTCTTGAGTCACGCCAGCCTGATCGCGCAGCGCTTGAAGCGCTCGCCCGAGTACGACCTGATCTTGAGCGGCATCACGCATCTAAGCGATTTTAGTCAGGTTACGATACCATCGGGGAGTCCAAACATAGTGCCCCCGCGCTGCGCAAACAGCCGGGGGCGTGGCTCCGAAGACCAAAGGCTTCGGCGCGCCGGTCACGATATCCGCTCAGGCTATTGTGGCTCCCTCGCCTCGGCACCCGTCTTCGGGGCCTCCTACCAAGGAGGAACCGAATGAGGACCGTGACCACTCCCGCCGACGTGGTGGGAATCCTGCGTAACGCCTTGCATACCGAGATCGGGCAAGACGCATCCGAGATCGTTCGCGTCAGCGAAGACGGCCACGGCGACCTGCACGCCCAGGAATACGACAAGCCGCTGCTGGACTTCGACGCGCACCGCGCGCTACTCGACGCGATCGTATGGAGCAAGCCCGACAGCGACGAGACGATGCAGATCGACCTTGGGCAACACAAGTGGGCGCTCCTGACGACGCTTACACGCCGCCTCGCCGTCGAGCACGACCTCATGCAGTCAGACCAACACATGCGGGGTGCGGAGCAACAGCGACAGACCGCGATGGACTTTGCACGGCCACTCGAAGCCTTCCTGCCGATCCTGCGCGTGTGCCTCAAGCAGATCGGGGGCCAGTGATGCCACGCCCCGCTACAGGCCAGGTAATCGTGGACGAGCGCAGACGCAGCGCAACGTTCGGTCTGCGCTTCCGCGCCTACGGCAAACGCGAGTACATGACGCTCGGGACGGCCAAGGAAGGCTGGACGCGAGCCAAGGCAGAGACGGAACTACAGAACATCCTGGCCGACGTGCGACGCGGTATTTGGCAGCCGCCGGTCGTGGAGGTTGTGCAAGCGCCGCGAGCAATGCCGACCTTCCACGAGTTCGCCTCAGAATGGTTCGAGCGCCAAATATTGGAGGGCGGACAGCGCGGCGAAGGTCTCAGCGAAGCCGGAAAGGCGGCGTTGGGCTGGGTGATCTCCAACCATCTGCTGCCCGCGTTTGCCTTGCGGCGTTTGGATCAAATCACCGTCGAGGACGTGGACCGCTACCAGCTGGGCAAGGTTCGCGAGGGCAAATTGAGCGCAACGTCAATCAATAAGACGCTCGCGACGCTCGCCGCGATCCTTGAATCCGCCGTCGAGTACGAGCTGATCGACCGTAACCCGGCACGAGGCAGGCGGCGACGACTGCCAACAACAGCGCCCCGGCGAACATGGCTCGACCGTGCCGACCATATAGCGGCACTGCTCGATGCCGCTGGACAGCGCGACCAAAAGGCGAAGGTCTGTCGCGGTCAACGGCGGGCATTGCTGGCCACACTGGTCTTTGCCGGACTGCGGATCGGCGAGGCGCTATCGCTGCGCTGGCGCGACCTGGACTTGGCGCGCGGCACAATCAGCGTGCGCGACGCCAAGACGGACGCCGGGGTGCGCATCGTCAACATCCTGCCCATACTCCGCGACGAGTTGGGGGCCTATCGTGCGCGGCTAGACCCGACGGCCGCAGCACTTGTCTTTGGCACCGCTACAGGCCACCGGCAGGGCGCAACGAATGTCCGCCGTCGCGTGCTCGCCAAGGCCGTCGAGCAGGCCAACAGACAACTCACTGAGGACAACGCCGAGCCGCTGCCCACGGGTCTGACGCCTCATTCGCTGCGCCGCACATTCGCCTCACTGCTGTTCGCTATCGGCGAGACGCCGCCCTATGTCATGGCACAGATGGGGCACACCACACCGAACCTCACGCTTGCGATCTACGCCCGGCAGATGAATCGGCGAGACGGCGAGCCCGAGCGCCTGAAGGTGCTTGTGGAAGGGCGAGATTCGGCGGCAGCGAGCAATCCGAAGAGTAGTGTCGCCCGGAGTTCATATGCTGCCCTTGGGTGAATGGATGAGACGGAAACCACGGCGTCTAGGTGGGGTCATCGGGACGCTGCCGCGCGAGATCACGATCACGCTCATCGTGACCCTAGTGGTGACCGTGGCTGCTCCACCCCTTCTATTGCTACTGACCAAACACCAGGTTCCCGTCTGGGTGGCCGTCCTTGCGTTTGGGATCGCCTTGCTCGCGGGGATCTTGTTCGGCAACGTGATCGGTGGGGGCAAGGAAGACGAGGACCTGCAATCAAAGATCAGCGCCCTAGAGTCGCGTGCAAACCTGCTCGGTGCCTACGAGACTTACGCCGAGCATGTACGCGACGCGCTCGCACTCCTGCGCCAGAGGATTGAGGGGGAACTGCCGCGTATCTCGATCCGCGACTTCATCGAGATTGCCGTCTTCGAGCCAGCCCACAAGCTGCTCCTACGCGACCATACAGACGCAGCAAGAGGAGACGTGCGCTTTTCCGTCCTGCGGGCGGTCGGAGACGACTTCGTGATGGCCAACGAGCACGGTTTGCTGCCAGCTCGTGGGCACCGGCCCGAGAGCCGACAAGAGTTCCGCCTGCCGATCAAGGACTCTTTCGCTGGGGTCGCCTTCAACACTGGTCGTGTCCAGTCATCCAACGACCTCAGCAACGATGAGCGATTCAAGCCCCATCCAAAGGCCGATTCAGGCCGTGAGTACCAGTCGATGGTGTCGGTCCCGCTCTGGGGTTCCGGCGAGGTCGATGGGGTGCTCAACGTCTTGGCCACCCGCAAGAATGCATTTTCGCCGGTTGATCGAACCTATATCACCCTCCTCGCGTCGGTCATCGACATCGCGGAGCACCTACATCCGTCCGATTAGCAATACTAGAAGGGAGCAACGAATGGAGACCACGGTGCCGTCTGCTGAACCGAGCACACTCCGTCGGCTAGTTGAGCGCGAGATCACGACGGAGGAGTACCTGCGGAGCCTCGATCAGAGGGTCCAAGAAACCCGTGAGAGCGAGTCGCCGTCCCCGCCGTCCCCGTCCCGCACGCCAGAGCGGGCCTAGGACGCCGACCCGCGCCTGGCCGGGGGGTTGCTGGCCTTGAATGGGCAGCAACGGGCAGCAACAGCGATATCAACCCTTCCGAAGCTCCTACCACGGTCAGCGCGGGCGGGCGGAAAACAGCTCAGTAGAGCCAAAAGTGGACGATGGGCGATCCTGGATTCGAACCAGGGACCTCTTCCTTATCAGAGAAGCGCTCTAACCAACTGAGCTAATCGCCCGCGAGCGCCGATTCTAGCGTCCGTCCATGGTGGGCGCAGGCATCGACTAGCCCTCCGCGCCGCCTTACCTCTTCGCGTTTGCGTCGGCCTTCCCCAGCCCTTCCACCAACACCTGCGCCTCCTCCGGCCCCGCAAACGAAAGCTCGGCCCGATAGCCGCCCTTCTCCGGGCGCACCTTGACCTCGGCGCCCAGCGCCTCTTCAAGCGTCGCGGCGATCGCGGCGGCGGCGGCGTGCTGATCGGGATGAACACTGGGCTTCTTCGTGCGCGCGCCACCCCTTCCCTTCCCCACCCCGCCGGCCTGGTTGGCTTCCCGCGCGCGCGCTTCGACCGTACGCACCGACCACCCCTCACTGACCGCGTCGCGGGCGAGGCGGCGTCGTATCGTGTGATCCTCGGCCAACAGCAGCGCGCGCCCGTGGCCCTCGCTGAGCTGCTCGTGCTCGAGCAGCTCAATCGTCTCGTCAGGCAGATCCAACAACCTCAACAGGTTCGATACCGCCACGCGGCTGCGACCCACACGGCGCCCAACATCCTCGCGCGTCAAGCCGAGCTCCTCGACGAGCGCCGCGCATGCACGCGCCTCCTCGATCGGATTGAGGTCCTCGCGCGCCATGTTCTCGATCAACGCCAATTCGAGTGTGGCCGCGTCGTCGCGAGCCCGCACAAGCGCTGGGATCTCCGTCAACCCCGCGATCTGGGCCGCTCGCCAGCGACGCTCGCCGGCGACGAGCTCGTATGTGCCACCCGGCTTGGGCCTGACGAGCACAGGCTGGAGCACGCCCCGCTCTCCCAGCGATCCCGCGAGCGCGTTCAACGCCTCCTCGTCGAAGTGCCTGCGCGGCTGGTTGGGATTGGCAACGATCAGCTCCAGCGGCAGCTCGCGCAGCTCCTCCGCTGTCTGCGCCTCGCCGGCGACGCTCAGAATCGCCTCGAGCCCGCGACCCATCCCACGCTTTGGCCTAGCCACGGGCAGCCACCTCCTTTGCCAGCTCGAAATAGGCGGCAGCGCCGGCGCTGTGAGGATCGTGATGCGTGACGGGCAAGCCATAGCTCGGGGCCTCGCCGACGCGCACGTTGCGAGGGATCACAGTCTCGAACACAAGGTCTGAGAAGTGCTCGCGTACCTCGCGCTCGACATCGCGACCCAGCCGCGTGCGGTTGTCGTGCATCGTCAACAGCATGCCGGCGACCGTCAGCCTGGGGTTGAGCTCCCGCTGCACCAACGCCAACGTCTCCAGCAGCCCCGCAAGGCCCTCGAGCGCGAAGTACTCGGTCTGGACCGGCACGATTACGCGGTCCGCCGCCACCAGCGCACACACAGTGAGCGGGCCGAGCGACGGAGGACAGTCCAGCACGATGTACTCATAGCTGTCGCGAATCGGGGCGAGCACCTCGCGCAAGCGCTGCTCGAACCCATCCAGCCGTGGCAACTCGATGTTCGCGCCGGCAAGTCCCGGGCCCGCTGGAAGCAGTTTCAGTTTCTCCACCGAGCTATCGACGATCGCCTGCGAAGCGCCGCTCTCCCCAGCCAGGACCTCGTACAACCCGGGCACCTGCGAACGCGGCAGACCAAGACCCACAGTCGCGTTGGCCTGCGGGTCGACATCGATCACAAGCGTCTCGTAGCCGGCCTCGGCGATGCAGGCGGCGACGTTGACCGCCGTCGTCGTCTTGCCCACGCCCCCCTTCTGGTTGGCGACTGCGTAAACCTTGCCCATGCTGGCCCGCACGCTAGCGTCGATCGGCGGCGAGTGCTGCGCTCCCCAGCACAGCGGGTGTACGCGCGAGACAAACGAGCGGTCTACCAAGTCCAACCGCGCGCCCGGCGCGAGTCGCGCCCGGGCTCAAGCCTCCAAGGGCTTCTTGCGGGCCATCCCTGCCCTGCGTGGGAACCGCTCCGGAGTCTCCTCCACCTTCAGGTAGACGTGCAGGTGGTGGTCACGGACACCCTCGTAAGGCTGCACATGCTGAATCGACTGCAATCGCAAGCCCAGTAGATCGGCCGCGGCAATGGCCGAGCGCTCCTCCTCTGGATCACGTCGTCCACGCCAGTCCACCAAGGCCCCACCCAATCGCAGCAAAGGCGCGGCGTACTCGAGCACGACCGGCTGTGGGCCCACGGCTCGGGCCACCGCCAAATCATGGGCGCCTCGACCCTCAGCCCACTCCTCGGCCCGAGCGTAAACAACCTCCGCGTTCTGAATCGCACCGCCCTCCACCAACCCTTCGATGAACCCACACTTGCGCTCCCGGCTCTCGACAAGCTTCACCTCGGCCCTGGGCAGAGCCACGGCAAGTGGAAGCCCCGGAAAACCAGCGCCCGCGCCGATATCGACTATCCGAACCGCGTCGCGCACTACTTCCAGCTCGAGTGCCACGAGCGAATCAGCGAGATGCACGTCGAGAGCGCGTAGGGGCTCTCGCACGGTAGTGGGAGCAAGCTTGTCGGTCGCCACCGCCGCGAGGATCGAGCTGAGTTGATCGATTTGCCCGTCCGACAAGCCGTGATGAGCGGCTAGATCCGCCAATGAAGACCCCATGTGGTCATCGCCATCCGCCTGCGGACTCATCGCAACCTCACAAGATGACGATCGGGAGCGTTTCACGTGAAATCTCGACCCGGCCCGCCGGGAGCGTTTCACGTGAAATCATCGGAGTCACATCTAGCCTGCGGCCGCATACAACCGCCCCGCGCAGCCTGATGATGTGTCAGGCTTCGCCCGGCTCCACAACCAGATACCGCTCGGGCTCGTCGCCCTCGCTATGCGTCTCGACACCGCCCCGCTCGCGCAGGTACTCGTGCACGATCCGCCGCTCAGAGGCGGGCATCGGGTCCAACTCGATCGCGGCGCCGCTGCGCAGCGACTCCTCGGCCGCGTCGAGTGCGATCGAGCGCAGAGTCTCCGCACGCCGCTCGCGATAGCCGTCGGCGTCGATCACCACTCGCGCCTCGGGCGAGCCCCCGCGAAACACGATCCGTTGCGCCAGATGCTGCACAGCGTCGATCGTCTGCCCACGACGGCCGATGAACAGGCCCAAGTCGTCTCCGTCGACACTACCCGTCAGGACACCCTCGGACTGCTCCACCCGAACGTCGGCGTCCAGGCCGAGGCTGTCAACGATCTCCTCGAGCAGCTCGCTGAGCACGACCGTCGGGTCCTCGGGCTGATCCTCGAGCTCTTCGGCGCCGTTCATCGTCGCCTACCCGAGCGCTTCTTCTTCTTGCGCGGAGGGGGAGGGGGAGCGCTGCCAAGCCCGGCGCCCGCGAGCGCCGGCTCTCCCTTCGGAGCCGCTGTCCCCTTCGCACTTCCATTGCTGGAGCCCTTATCGCCAAGGGTGCCCGCCGCCTTGGCCGTAACCACAGGGGGCGGGCCGAAGCTGCGCCGCACGAAGTAGCCCTGACCGACCGTCCACAAGTTGGTGGTTATCCAGTACACCAGCAGGCCGGCCGGATACCTGTAGAGGATGATCACGAAGAACAACGGCAAGGCCATCATCAAGCGCCGCTGAGTGGGGTCGGCAGTAGCGGACATCGTCATCGTCGAGACGAGCTGGGAGCCGACGTAGAGCACCAACAGCACGACCAGCGCCACACCTGTCGCCTTGGCTGTGATGTCCGGTATGAAGAGGAATTTGGCCGAGCCGGGGGCGACGGTCTGGCAGCCGGTCTGTTCGACGTACTTGGTCGGCAGACCGGAGAAGGTCAAGACGGCAGTGTGGTGCAGCGAGTTGTAGTGAGTGACGAGGGCATGCCCACAGATGTTCTTCTTCAGGTCCGTACGAAGCATGTAGAACAGCGAGATGAACACGGGAAGCTGCAGTAGCAGCGGCAGGCAGGAGGCAAACGGGTTGACTTTGTGCTCCTTGTAGAAGCCCATGATCTCCTGCTGCTGGCGCTGCTTGTCGTCTTTGTACTTCTCTTGCAGTTCCTTCAGCTGTGGAGCAAGCCGCTGCAGTTCCTGCATCGAGCGGAACTGCTTGAGCGTCAGTGGGACCAAGACTGCGCGGATCAAGACCGTCAGCCCCACGATCGCCAGACCCCAGCTCGTGCTGACGATGTTGGTGTGGATGAAAACCAGGATCGACTGGAAGACGCTGATCAGCGGCGAGAACGCTTCCTGGATGACATTGGCGATGATGAACATTTCAGGGCCGCCCGGCGCTATGGCACGCAGTGAGGATCTGCGTCGAAAAGCCGCTGAGCCTCGACCGGATCGTACCCGCCATGGCTCCACGGATTGCATCGCAGCAGGCGCCACATCGCAAGCACGAGGCCCCTCAGTATGCCGTACTCCCGCACCGCTTGTACCGCGTAGCGAGAGCAGGTCGGCTCGTACTTGCAGCGCCGCGGCAGCGCCGGTGAGATCAGCCGCTGGTAGAGGACTATCGGCGCCAGGACGAGCTTGCGCATCAAGCGGTGGGGGCGCCGGCCCCGATCCACGTCGTGCGCTCGCTCGAAGGCCGTCCTCGCCCTCACAGCTGCTTCCGCTCGACGCGTTTGCTCCGCTCCTCATCCGTCCCCCGCGCGTCCGGCTTGCCCGAGGGCCCCCCGAGCTGCTCCCGTTCCTCCGGCTTGCCCAGCTCCACCTCCCGCGCATCCGCGGCAGCGGTCGCCCGACTCGAAGCACCCACACGCAGGCCCGCTCTGCCGATCAACTCCTCCAGCGCACCGTCGATGCCATCCAATCCCTCGCGCTCGGCCAGCTCGCGCGCCTCCGGCCTCGCCACGACCACCACGTCGTTGCCGGGCTCGAGCTCACTCTCGACCGCCGCGAAAGCCTCACGCAACAGGCGCTTGACGTGATTGCGCTCGACGGCTCCGCCCACCTTCCTCGAAACCGACAGGCCAAGCCGCGGTCGATCGACCGCCTCGTTCGGAAACGAATAGAGCACCAGATGGCGGTTTGCCACGGAGCGACCCTGGCGATAGACCCGCTCGAACTCCGCGCTGCGTGACAGCCGTCGGCCACGGCGGGGGGGTCGCGCCGTCATCGCCCGACTCCCACTACGTGGACAGGCGCTTGCGTCCCTTGCTGCGCCGCCGCTTGAG
>DATHNH010000064.1:0-11796 GCA_035486255.1 Solirubrobacteraceae bacterium
TGTGATCCGAACCTCGCCAACGCGGTCTCCCGCAGGTATGCACGACGCGAATTTCACCCGAACTGTGTCGTCGTTGGTTACCTCTATCCCGCAGCCTACCTCCTCAAGGCTACCTTCCGACGTCTGTGTAAACACCGCTACTGTGGGCTTGCGTCGCCCATGGCGGCTGTAGGGAATCCGAAGTATCCACGAATCGTCCTCAACCCGCCAGTCGTCAGCACCGAAGGGCACGACAGCTGAGCCACCTTGACGATACTGGGCTACTGCCGCGATCGCAGTAAGGAATCCGCCAGCAACACCGAGAAGCGGTGTCGCGACGGCACCAGCAGAAAGTGCTGAGGCTCCGAGGCCGACCGTTAGAATCCACAGACTCTTGGCTCGCTGCGACATAGCTAGCTCAGGATAGCCGGTGGTGCAGGGACTACGTGCATTGCCGCTTGTACGACGCGCTTCTTAGGCCGCTGCCGCCGTTGCTTGGGACCAGCAAGCGGCATTGTGACATAATATGAGCAGGTAGGAACTGCGGAGGAGAAAGCATTGGCAACGCTACTAATGTCACGTCAAGAGGTTAAGCAGGCGATCGAGACGCGTATTCGCGTTGGCAATGACCTGGTAGCCAAGGCTGAGGTTGCTGAGCGGACGGGCGGATACCGCGACTGGCTTCATCTAGTTTCGACCTGGCGCAAAGATACGATTGAGGCGCTCGATCGGCTCTATGACGGGAGAGAGATTGGACAGGAGTTCGCCTTTATGTCGGAGGCGAGCGAGCGATCATCTCCGATGTACACGTTTCCCTACGCGAAGACGCGGCTTGAACAGGGAGTCAGACATCTGCAAATTCTAATCGAGCGATTGGAGTTGGCGGTCGGGGCATCGCTGGATGCTACAGCGCTAGAGAGCCTGCATCCTGAGATTTACTCAAAGTGCCGTAAACTCTACGAGAGTGGTGACTATGCTGAAGCGGTCGAGAAGGGCTTCAAGATAGTCCGAGACAGGCTCCGCGCTATTACCGGCTACGAGACCGGATCAGAGGCTTTTGGCAAGGGGAGCCTGTACATCGACGGGGCTGCGGCATCACACGTGGACGACGATTTCCAGAATGGCGTAAAGTTTCTAGCGATGGCGATCGATCGTTTCCGCAACGAGAAGAGCCACACCGCTGATGGGAACATAAGCGATCCAATCCGGGCCTACGAGTATCTGCGTCTCAGTAGCCTTGCCATGCATCTCTTGGAAGGTGTTCAAGTCCGCTCGTCAGAGTAGATACTCTCGGCCGAGAAGGACGCAGCCTTGATCTACGTCATAATGGGCGGCGTAGAGGCGATCTTTGATAGCTTTGCTGCGGTGAATTAACGCATACCAAGTCGAGCCCCTTAGGTGTCAAGGAAGTCCCAGTCGTCCCCGAGAACCCAACGGAGCGCGGAGAGCTTGCCGTTGACCATGCCCCACTCGAAGTCGCTATAAGGTCCGAGGTCGTCATCACCCCAGCGCTTCCTGACTTCCTCTGCGGCCTTGAGTGCCTGCTCGTAGATTTCTTTCGGAGTATTGGCGCGATCACCAGACTCATAGGCGTGTCTAAACCCGAGATGTCGGTCATACCAGACCTTGTCGAAGAACTCCTCCTCTGCGGCGATGATCTCGCTCTGGCTGCGCGTGTCGGAGACTAGAAAGCGCTCAAGAAGCTCGGGCTTGCCCTCGGTTAGCTTCTCCAAGATCGGCCGCTCCCAATACTTGATGCGAAAGCTCGGACGATTGTTCCGTTCGTAGTCTGCGAGGTAGTCCTTGGTGGGGTTGGAAAGGGCGTTCGATGCGATGACCAGGACAACATGCGGGCGCTCGGCGGCAGCCCACGCTAGGAGGCTTTGTATCGCACTTGGCGGTACGCCCCGCTTGTAATGCTTGCAGTCAACGAACCACTGCTCCGAGTGGCGCGCGCCATCCACGTCGGTACGCTCGACCTCGGCCACAATGTCGCGTCCACGGTCGGCGGGACTCGCAGCGAGGCCAGTACCCTTCCGCCAGTCAACGTTCGTGAAGCCGGGGAGTCCACGCAGCAGCTCGAAGCAAAACTCCTCGAACTCGGTCGGGTCAAGGCCGTCGAAGTCCAGTCGATCCATCTCTCTAGCATCTACCTAGCAGACGGGAAAAGTCAAGAGATCACCGTGGTTCGCCCTGAAACCGAAGGCTCAGCCCCCTGGAGGGCTGGGCCGTTTCGACTGTCTTCTAGATGGTGGAGGCGGCAGGACTTGAACGGGTCGTCAGCGAGCTGCCTGGCGGATCGGCTTTGCTGCCCGTCGCCGGGCTTGCCGTCCAGCCGACTCCATGAGAAGCTGAACCAAAGCCTCAAGGGCAACTTGACTGTTGTGACGTCGTACCCCGCTCCCCGTCCGCCTCTGTTCGAGGCTTGGCTCCCTCCTATGCTCGGTATTGTTGGGCTGTGCTCGAGCGGCTCACCCATTGGCCGATGCGCGTGGTACTGGGCGTGAACGGGGCGACGTCAGCGATCACCGCGCCTGGGACGTGAGGTCTGTGCCAGACCGCCTGTACTTCACCGAGTCCGACGCCGCCAACGCGCTGATCGCCTCCGATCCGATGGCTCTGTTGGTGGGGTTCGTCTTGGATCAACAGGTCACGGTGCAACAGGCGTTCGTCGGACCGCTCACGTTGAAGCAGCGTCTCGGCGCGTTCGACGCCGCAACGCTCGCGAACGCGGACCTGGAGCCGGTGTTCCGCGAGAAGCCGGCGATCCACCGCTACCCAGGCTCGATGGCCAAGCGTGTTCACGATCTGGCCGTCCATGTCGAGGACCGCTACGACGGCGACGCGGCCCGCGTCTGGACCGATGCGGCTGATTCCCGCGAGCTGCGCGCCAATCTGGAAGCGCTTCCCGGCTTCGGCGAGATGAAGGTCAAGTCGATGGGCGCAGTGCTCGCCAAGCGCTATGGCGTCGAGGCGGCCAAGGCGCTCGTGCCGCCGCACCCGACGCTCGGAGACGTGGACTCTCCGCAAGCGCTAATCGACTACCAGGCCGCCAAGAAGGTACACAAGAAGGAGTGGAGCAAGCGCTGAACGGCAGGGAAGCCTGCCCGGTGGCCGCACGCGAGGAGCCCGCCCTGCCGGCTGTCGGAATCGGACCGATTGACGCCCTCTGGCAGCAGAGCCAAAAGCGATAATGGATCGTTATACTTGTCAGGTATGACAGGGCGAATTGGCGCGAAGGGGCAGGTTGTGATTCCGAAGGCGCTGCGTGATCGAGCGCATCTGCACCCAGGCGACGAGGTCGACTTCGAGTTGCGCGACGAGGAGATCGTGCTCGTCGCTCGGAGGGTTCCCGCTCGGCTCGGTGGCCGATTCAGGAACACTGGGATGGCCGCGCGTCTGCTCGAGGATCGGGCGCGTGAGCCTCGGTGAGCGTTTGTCTGGACTCATGGGCGATTCTCGCCTGGCTCGATGGTGAGGAGCCTGCGCTCTCGCGCGTCGAGGGATTGATCGACACGCGGCCCATCGTGAGCTGGGTGAACCTGGTTGAGGTCTACTACTGCCTCGAGCGTGATCACGGGCGGATCACCGCTGACGAGACGCTCACGGCCTTGCGGGCCGTCCTCTCGCTCGACCTTCCCGGCACCGCACGGATGATCGAGACCGCACGTCTGAAGGCTCGTGCATCGATCGCGCTCGGGGACTGCTTCGCAGTCGCGACCGCCGCCGCTCACGGACTTGTGTTGCTAACCGGCGATCCCGAGATCCTCGAGCTACCGGACTCGCCCTGCACAAGCGAGGATCTTCGCCCCCGCTGAGTACGACAAGCAGCCAAACAGGTCTGCACCCGAATTGCACGATGTGGGAGCGTTGGACTGGTCTCGTGTTTTCGTGGACAGCTCGCATGTGCGGGCAAGGGGGGGCGAGAAGACAGGCCCTCGCCGTCGATCGTCGCCGACCGGCTCCAAAGCACCACTTGATCTGTAACGGCCAGGGCACGCCCTCTGGCTGCCCTCATTGCCGCCGACCGGCAAGACATCACCTCTCGGGAACCTCGCACGGCACGCCAGAGAAACCCCGGATGGCGCGCTACCTTGACGCCGACAGCGAGGGCGACCAAGTGCTGGCAAGCCAGGCGCAAGTGCTGCCTTAGCCGGTGGATCCGCCCGTCAGGATCGAGTTCGAACACCAGTCGCGGCAAGGTGCCAGGACCTCTTTCGTCATGCGCTCTAAGTCGTAGTGGTCGAGGAGACATTCAGCAAACCTATTCAGAGTTTGCTATATTCTGTTTTATGAGAAGGCGTCGCTCGCATCAGACGAAGCTCATCCTTCAGGTGCTCCTGGATGCACCTACGGATGAGACATATGGGCTCGAGGTAGTCCGTACAAGTGGAGTAGCGGCGGGCACGACATATGCCATTCTCCGACGCTTGGAGGACGAAGGTCTGCTCGACGGACGATGGGAGGCGATGGACTCCTCGGACGAGGGTCGTCCCCCTCGCCGTTACTACCGACTCAACGGCGAGGGGCGGAAGGTCGCCCAGCGGGAGACCGCAGATGAACGTCGTGCTTTGCGCTTGCTTACACCCGGCTGGGGTGCAGGATGAGCTTGGCCATCGGGATCGCGACAATCGTAGGAACGCTGGCGAGCGTGCTCGCGCTCTGGCTGTCTCTACGATACAAACGCAGACCTTCGGACGAGTCCGTACGGGCCGGACTTGCGCCTACCATCCTCGACGAGGGCGCGATATACGACTTTCTCATCGCGAGAATCGAGGGAACGCCGAGCAACGTAGCTGACGTCCGGTACTACGCTCGCGAGATAGCGAAAGGGGAGCGCGGTGTCCCTCCTGGGCTGTCCAAGTATCTCCAAAACAGACTGTTCAACTCGTATCGGGTAGCGCAGTTCGAAAAGGTTGTCAATGTTGAATCGAGACGACGTTGGAGGCGCCGGGATCGGGTGGTGAGAACCTCTGTTCCAACTTGGGCATTGCGACTGTTCGATCCTGTCGATGTGCAACGTTACAGTCGAGAGTGGGGGGCACATCTCTATCAGCTGGTTGAGGAAGGTGAAATTGATCGGGCGCGCATCGACCGTCGACGCTTGGTGTTTGCGGCGGTCTTCCTCGCCCTGGCGCTTCGAGTGCGCCGAGCTTTCAGCCAAGCGCGGTAGCGCTCGGATCCGCGGTGGACATCTCCTCTCTATTCACTCCTGGTGTAGGAGTTGTCTCTCGTCTGTCTACGCGACTAAATGGGCGGCAGGGCTGGGTCTCCGGGCTCAGAAGCTCGAGCACGACTTGCCGAAGGTCCTGCGGGCGGCAGGACCGGCCTCGGGCTCAGGAAAGCTCGAGCACGATCTTGCCGAGTGCTCTGCGCTCGTCGATCGCGCGCAGAGCGTCCACCGCTTGCTCGAGCGGGAAGCGCTCTCCTACGATCGGGCGGACGTATCCGTCGGCGATCATCTTCTCGAGCGCCTCGCCGACGATGCGGTTGCGCTCCGGGTTCAGCAGGGCATACGCGCCCCAGCCGGCACCCACGACCGACACGTTGCGCAGCAGCAGGCGGTTGACCTTGACCTCGGGGATCGAGCCTTCGGTGAAGCCGACGACGATCACACGCCCCTCCTCTTTGAGCGAGCGCAGGCTGTCGGTGAAGCGATCGCCGCCGACCGGGTCCAGCACTACGTCGACGCCGCCGCCGCTCAGCTCGAGCGCTTGCTCGCGCCAGGGGCCATCCGAGCGCACTACCTCATCCGCGCCGGCATCGCGTGCGATGCGCTCCTTCTCGTCGCTGGAGACGACGGCGATCGTGGATGCGCCCAGTGCCCGGGCGACCTGCAAGGCAGCGGTGCCGACGCCGCCGGCGGCTCCGTGCACGAGCACGCTTTCGCCCGCCTGCAGACGCCCACGCAGCTTCAGCGCGAAGTAGACGGTGTGGTAGTTCAGGATCACCGAGGCACCTTGCGCGAAGTCGAGTTGCTCGGGTAGCGCGAAGGTCATGTAGGCGGGCGCCACCGCCCGCTCGGCCATGCCGCCCAGGCCGGTGAAGGCCATCACGCGGTCGCCGTTTCGCAGACCGCTATCCGCCGGCGCGGCGATCACGGTGCCGCTCACCTCCGCGCCGGGAATGAACGGCGGGTCTGGTTTGAGCTGATAGAGGCCGCGGGTCTGCAGCACCTCGGGGAAGGAAACGCCAGACGCGGCGACCTCGACCAGGACGCCCTTGCCCGGTGTGAGCATGTGTGACGGATCGGGCTCGTCCGCGTCCACCACGCGGACCGCGTCAGGGCCGGTTAGCTCGCTGATCTGGATGGCACGCATCGGGTACCGATACTAACGGCGCTGCTGGTTCTGCTGGCGCTCGCCGCGCACTTGAATGGCGATGAGCACGACGATCACGTTCACGATCACCCCGATCCCGAGGAACGTGGCGAGCAGGCCGACATCCTTGCTGAATGCTGCGCTTGCGGCGAGAAGCATCGATCGTCTCCGGGTCGTATAGGGCTCGTCGTGGTCCGTTTGCTCACGGGTCGTGTGGCGCAGCCTGGGGTGCGGAACACGGCTCCCGCGGAGAGCCTACCAACGGCGAACGCCCGCGTGTCGTAGCCTTCAATAGCCGCTGCACGGGCCGCGAGCGATGGAGAGGTGCCAGAGCGGTTGAATGGGCGCGACTGGAAATCGCGTAACGGGGGTTGACCTCGTTCGAGGGTTCGAATCCCTCCCTCTCCGCTCTCTCAGAGACTCGCCCGCAGTCGGTTGCGGGCACATGGTCACTACACTAGGCGCCACTGCGCCCTTAGCTCAGCTGGATAGAGCGTCGGTCTACGGAACCGAAGGTCGGGAGTTCGAATCTCTCAGGGCGCGCTCTTCCCGGTCTCTTCGATCGTCAGTGCTGGTGCGGGTTGCAGGGTTCGCGGGCCTTCCAAAGAACCCCTGTAGGTGGGCAACAGCGTGGGCAACAGGGCAACAGCAGGCGTGTTGCCCAAGCGCACCGCCTGTCCGGGCGTCTATCGGCGGGGCTCGCGGTATGTCGCGGTGTACCGCATTGGTGGACGCCAGCGCAAGGAGTCCGCCGCGACGTTTGCTGAGGCGCGCACGATCAAGCTCGCCCGCGACGCCGAAGCACGAGAAGCGCGGCGCGGGCCGACGCTGCATGCCTACGCGCTCGCCTGGGCTCGCAAGCATGCCGGCTGTGGGCACGATGCCGTACGCGAGCAGACGCGCGTGGAATACCAGCGGCTGCTAGCCACCTATGCGCTTGGTTATTTCGCGCAAGACATCCGGCTTGGAGACCTCGACCGACGCGCATTGCAAGGCTTCATCGGCTGGCTAACGGATCGTCCCGGGCGCACTGGACCACGGCTCTCTGATCGCTCGATCCGCAACGCGCTTACGCCGCTGCGCCTGTGCCTAGAGGCGGCGGCCGCTGAGGGGCTCGTCAAACCAGAGCTCGTTCAGGCACTTACGCTGCCCAGGCGTCGCGGCGGCCGGCGTTGGGAGTTCACCGAGCGCAGATTCCTGACCCGTCAGGGGCTCGGCAGGTTGCTCGATGAGATACCGCCCGCGCACAAACCCCTGTTCTTGCTGTTGGCCTCCACGGGCCTGCGGATCTCCGAGGCGATCGCTCTGCGCTGGTGTGATCTCGACCTCGACTCACGACCACCACGCCTGCGGGTACGAAGAGCAATCGTCAACGGGATACTCGGCGCGCCGAAGTCCCGCCACGGCGCCCGTACGCTCCCGCTCTCAGTAGAGCTCGCCGAGCGCCTGCGGGCTCTGCGAATACCTTCCACCTCCGCCGAGGAGCTCGTGTTCGCAAACGGGCGCGGCCGGCCCATCAAACCGGACAACCTTCGCAACCGCGTCCTGAAGCCCGCAGCGGAGCGTGCCGGACTGGAGGGGATCGGACTACATACTCTCCGCCATACCTGTGCCTCGCTGCTGATTGCCGAGGGCGCGAGCATGCTGCGCCTACAACGCTGGATGGGCCACCACTCCGCTGCCTACACCCTCGAAACCTACGGACACCTCATTGACGGAGAGCTCGGTAGCGCACTTGAGCTCAACGACCTCGGGATCCAGATTGAGGGTGTGTAGCAAAGCCAAAAGCGGAAGCAGCCCCGAAGACGACGCGCTGTCTACTCGTCGTCCAGCTCGGGCGTCTCGATCGCGAGGCTGGTTGCGCCTGCTCGCCGAATGGGAGCAGTAGTGGACCAGTGGGGTGGCGCCCTCACCCGACGCTCGGCGACTGAGCCTGTAGGGGTGGCATGCGAATCGCGGTCGTCGGCGGCTCCTCGTCGTCGTCCAGCAAGCGGAAGGCCACTCGCCCATCGCCACTCGGGTAGGCGGCGACCTTGACCATCGGGTTGGGGACGATGAGTAGCGGCGGCCGCACGACCACTCGCATGTCGGGGAAGGTCGCCGCTGCGGTGCCAAGCGTGATCTTGTGTCCGAGGACGAGCGCGTTCACGTCGAACGAGATCGTCGGATTGGAGAGCAGCGTGGCGCGGAGCGCTTCCGCCTGCTCCGGCTCGACCTCCCACTCGGCCATGCCGAGGCTGCCGTACCCGGTGCGGTTGCGCACGGTCGCCGTCGCGTGCGCGAGGAGTTGGATCTCCGCCGCCGTGATCGGCGGGTCGTGCACAGGTAGCGACACGCCGAGACGCTCCTCAAGGAACGTGACCTCCTCATAGATCGCGAGCGCGTGCTCGACCTCCTCGCGTACACCGGGCCGCGTCCGGTCCGCCGGCCTACCGATACGCATGCCGTTGGACTCGAACAGCTCGGCGGTGAGAGTCACCTCGTCTGCGTTCAGGAATGCGGACCGGAACGTGAGGGCGGCTACGTTCTGCCGGGCGTCGCTGGTGAGGTCAAACAGCGGACGCAGGTGCATCTCTCCCCGGTCAGGGCCGATGCTCCTGATCTCAAGCACAGGCATCGCGCCGTCCTTGTAGCCGACGTACGCGTACGCAAACCCCGGCGAGGGCGGAAACGGGTACATCGTGAACGGGTACTCGACCTGCTCGCGGTCGCGGCTCATAGTCAGCTTCGCGTCGAAGCCCGTCCGGGCCTAAAAGTGAAGCGGATCTGGGACGTAACCTCATCGAGCGCCCCGGCTGTTGTGCCTAGGGACGTTGCGAACGTGGTGAGGTAGGTCCGGGCCTGCCGAGAGGCTGTGGGTGTCAAAGCTCACGACCGTCTCGGAGGCCCGGAATGCAACACGCTAACGCTCCACTGACCCCGCAGGGCAGGCTCCGCTTGGTGCTGCTGGTCGAACGGGAAGCATTCACGCTGCAGGCGGCGGCGGATGCTTGCAACGTGGCGAAGTCGACGTGCTGGAAGTGGGTGCGTCGCTGGCGAGCGGCAAGCGAGCCCGATCGCGTCACGCTCGCTTGCTTGGAAGACCGGTCCTCGCGGCCTCGCCGAAGCCCCAACCAAGTGCCAGACCAGGAGGCCGCACGGATCCGCGAGCGCCGTCAGCACACCGGTTGGAGCCCGCGAAGACTGGCGGAAGAGGTAGACATCGCTAGATCGCATTCGACGATCTATCAGGTGCTGCGTCGTGGTGGCTGCTCACGCCAGCCACGGCCCGAGGCTCCTACCATAGTCCGCTACGAGTGGCCGTGCCCAGGAAACCTGCTGCACATGGACGTCAAGAAGCTCGTCCGCTTCCAGACGCCCGGCCACGCCCTCACATCCGACCGCACCAAACGCTCCCCAGGAGCAGGCTGGGAGTACGTGCACTCAATCATCGACGACTGCTCACGGCTGGCCTACTCAGAGATCCACGACGACGAGACGGCCGTGACCGTCACCGCGTTCACCCGCCGCGCACTCGACTGGTTTTCCGAGCAGGGAATCGTCTGCGAGCGACTGATGACCGATAACGCGTTCGCCTACACCCAGAGCCGATCTTTCAAGCAGCTGCTCTGGCGCCGCGCGATCGATCACATCCGCACACGCCCCTACACGCCAAGGACGAACGGCAAGGTGGAGCGCTTTCACCAAACACTCACGCGGGAGTGGGCCTACGCACTCGAATACGCCTCATCAGCCGCCCGCGCAAAAGCCCTGCCACACTGGATCAACCATTACAACGAGCGCCGCACCCACTCAGCGCTCGGCAACCGCCCACCCCGAGCCCGCGTTCGAGACGTCACCGGGCACAACATCTAGGTGCGTCGAGAGAGCGTGGCCAAAACGCTAGGGCCAACGCCGCACTATGATTCCGCATCTCAGGACAATGCAGCCTCCACGCCTCCTTCACACGACTCGATGGCGCTATCGCGCCCGTGGCCTGGCACTGGCTACTGCTGCGAGCGTCGCTGCCGTTGGACTCGCGCTCCCGGTTACAGCGAACGCCGAGGCGCCCGTCCTCGGGTCCATCAAGGCGAGCAGCGAATACTCCGGCCAAGAGACGATCGAAGCCCAGATCGATCCAGAGTCCTATGAAACAGTGTGGACAATCAGCTTGGATTGCGCAGATGGGCAACGGTGCCAGAGCACAGAAGGTCGGCTGCCAGCCGACGATGAAAGCCACATGGTCACCGTTGTGGTGACAGGACTTGAAACTGACACTCACTATCAATACACGGTCGAAGCGAGCAGCCTGGCTGGGGCGACGAGCTTCTCGAGTTGGTTCGAGTCGATCCCGCTTGGTGCGGCGCCCCATGGAAGTAAGGACGAAGAAGTCTATATACCGCCTGAACTCCCCTGGGTCAATCAAAGCGGCAACGAAGCCGCCGAACGAACAGTTCGAGAACAGCGGGAAAAGGAACACGCCGAAGAGAAGGCAAAGGAAGCTGCCAGTCACGCCACTGAAGAAGCGGAAGCCCTAAAGCGCCGCGAAGAAGAAGCAGTACATCAAGTAGTGGTCCATCCGAAGGCGAACCCAGCGTGCGTTGTCCCCAACCTGAAGGGCTATACGCTCGCGGTCGCCCGCCACGCTCTTACCGCGGCGCATTGTCTCCTTGGAATCGTCCACCGGCCGGTGCGCCAACACGGCACGCTGCACGTTAAGCGCCAGAGCGCGCGGGCCGGGGAGCGGCTTGCTGACGATGCTCTGGTTGCGCTCTGGATCGAAGCAAGGAGTGATGCGAGGTAAGCGCGCAGCGACTCGCACGCTTCGAGCAAGGGCTTGTCACGGACAATTGTCCGAAAGGAGCCAACCGAAGTCAACACAAACCGCTGGGGCACCTCCCGGCGGATAGATTTCGCTCGACGAACCGCAGCGGCCTTGATCCGGATATCCCTGCGATGCCATGTTTGTCTTCGCGACGACGCGCTGACCACTTCAAACGCCGCAGCGGGAGCGCTCGTCCGTGCGCACCTCCGACCTGGTCTTCGTCCCTTGCGGCAGTCTCCGAATGTTTACCCAAAAGTTTGCGCTTTGTCGACGGGAGGAGAAGTCTGCGCGCCCGCTCGACCCCGCGATAAGCTCTGCCCGAATGTCGGACGACGTGGCACTGGTTCGTATGCCGGATCCCGCGCTTGCGCCGGGATACGCAGCGTCGCTCGGGGGGTTGTCGCATTTCTCGGTCGCCGACCTCGGCGCTGAGATTGTGACCGTCGCCCCTGCTGAGGGCGCTGGCCAGACGGCACAGCATTTCGAGCTGCACCGAGTGTGCGACGCAGGATCAGATCTTGACGATCATGAGACTTGGCGTCCACTGCGCGAGAACCCGCCCCGGGCTACGGCGGCGGACCCGGCCGGGTTCCGCGCGCGGATGATTGCTCTCGGAAACAAGGTGCAGGAGGAAAACCCAGGTATTGCGGCGGACATGGTCGCGTTCAATCTCGCGGCGATGGGGGCGGCTCA
>DATHNH010000065.1:0-2870 GCA_035486255.1 Solirubrobacteraceae bacterium
CATCGGCGGACTAGGACCGAACCTGACGAAAAAAGGTTCGCAGCTGCTCGACGAACAGCTCGGGTTGCTCGAAGGCCGCGAAATGCCCGCCGCGGTCGGGTTCCTCCCACTGAATGATGTTGGTGTAGCGGTGCTCGGCCCAGCGTTTGGAGGGTCGGAAGATCTCCTTGGGGAAGATCGCGACCCCGGTGGGTACCTCCACTAGGTTGGTGGAGCGTGTCCGGAAGCTCTCCCAGTAGATGCGGGCCGACGACGCGCCGCTGCGGGTGAGCCAGTAGCACATGACGTTGTCCAGAATCCGGTCGGCGCCGAGCGCGGCGACCGGATCGCCGTCGGTGTCCGTCCAGCCCCAGAACTTCTCGAGGATCCAGCCACACTGGCCGACGGGAGAGTCGACCAGCGAGTAGCCGAGCGTTTGCGGGCGCGTCGACTGCTGTTTGGAGTAACCCGAGTCCCATTCGTCGTAGTACCTGAGCAAGGCGAGCGCTGCCTGCTCGGCCTCGGTCAGATTGTCGGTGTCGCCACCCGGGCCGGCAATCACCATGTTGATATGGATCCCGGCGACCTCCTCCGAGTGCAGCGTCGCGAGATGCGAGCTGACCGAGGCCCCCCAATCGCCGCCTTGCGCGCCGTAACGCTCATAACCCAGCCGCGTCATCAGCTGCGCCCAGACCGACGCCGTGCGCTCCACGCCCCACCCAGTCGCGGTCGGCTTGTCGCTGAAGGCGAAGCCTGGGAGCGATGGGCACACCACGTGAAACGCGTCTCGTGGGTCCCCACCGTGCGCGCCGGGATCGGTCAGCGGTCCGATGACCTCGAAGAACTCGACAATCGAGCCGGGCCAGCCGTGAGTAATCACCAACGGAAACGCATCGACGACCGGGGAACGCACGTGCAGAAAATGGATCCCGAGCCCGTCAATCTCGGTCCGAAACTGCGGGAAAGAATTAAACCGAGCCTCCCTCGCACGCCAGTCATACGTCGTCGCCCAGTAGTCACACAGATCCTTCAGATAAACGAGCGGAACTCCCTGAGACCAGTCAACTACGGGCTCTGGCTCCGGCCAGCGCGTCCGCGCGAGACGTCCAGCCAGATCAGCGAGCTCCTCCTCGCCGATCGCGACTTCAAATGGCGTGATCTCGTCGCTCACTCGACCTCCTCGATAGTCGTCGTGTCACCAGAGCAGAACGGCCGCGGCACGACAGCCTAACGGCGATCAGCCCACCCAAAAGCTCGTGTATTGCTGCAACGGGCTAGCAAACGGCGGCGGGATCGCCTTCGTTGCGAGAGCTGACACGACGACCACTGGACTCGAAAGCCTGGGCCGGTGCTGTTTGTCGCGGCAGGCGCAGTCTCGACCGCACTTGCGCTCCGTCGAGAAGGGAATCCAACCGCCGGCCCCGCCGGCGTCGCGGGCAAAGTCGCCGTTGGAGTCGTCCGCTGTGTAGACGAGCTGACGATCGCGCATTGTGGCAAACCACTCGCCGGCGGTCGGGGTCTCGGAGCACGTCCCACGCCAGCGATGCGAACACGCGCTCCGCGACCGTGGCACCCGAAGCGATCGTCAGCCGGCCCGGTGGCATCGCGGCGAGCCAAGCGGTCCCCTCCCAGCGGTCGGCATCAGAATCGCAGCGGCACAGGTGCAAGCCGGGGGCCAGGCGCGCTTCGCTGGCTGGTCCGGTTGAGCGTTACCGTGATTGTTTTCGGATCAGTTAGACGGGTGACTGTCTACGAGCAGCGATCGCAAGTTGGATCCGAGGCAGACTGTACGCTCCGTGACCGCGGGCTGACACTCAGATCAGC
Organism: Solirubrobacteraceae bacterium; assembly: GCA_035486255.1. Classification (GTDB taxonomy): domain Bacteria; phylum Actinomycetota; class Thermoleophilia; order Solirubrobacterales; family Solirubrobacteraceae; genus Palsa-744. Next base: position 1,804 of record DATHNH010000065.1, read on the forward strand.
GACTCGCAGAGCGCTGAGATGCCGGCGTGCTGCAGCGCGAAGCGATCCACGTCGAGTGCGTCGGGAAACGTCGAGAGCTTTGCGACGACCGTCCGTGACGGCCGGTGCACGAAGATACTCTGACCGTTCATGCCGACGGCTACGTGGACGCCTCGCTCGGCGTCCCAGACCCACCAGTTATCGTGATAAAACGCCTCCGGTCCGGGGCCGCCGAGCTGGCTGGGTTCGCCGTAAGCGTCGATTAGCTCTTGGTCGCGGGCGAGCAGCCTCGCGGCCCACTCCCCGGGAACGATCGCGCGCCGATCGAGCGAGCCACCTTGCAGCCACATGAGGCCAAAGCGTCCCACGTCGCGCAGCGTCGCGCAAATGCCCCCCTCGATGATCGGAAACCCCTTCGCGTCGACCATGATCTCAGCGTCGCATTCGGCTCCGATCGCTGACCACAGATGCTCGGATAGCAGCTCCGGCAAAGGCGCGCCGCCCGCGCATGCGAGTGCCCAGCCGAGGACATCGGTGGCGAGCGAGCAGTAACCGAACGGCCCGCCGTGCTCGCCGGCCAGACCCACCGTCCGTGCCCAGGTTGCCGTGTCAGCTGGAATATCGGTTCGGGTGTGAGCCCGATAGTCGGACACGTCGAGGATCGTGTACTCGTCGACATCGAAGTCCCAGCGAACGCCGACGCGCATGTCAAGCAGGTGTTGAACGGTGCAACCCTCCCACGCGGTCATGCGGAGCTGGTCGATGTGATCAGTCACCAAATCTTCGGGCGTCACCAAACCGAGTCCCCTGAGCACTCCACACAGCGCTGCATTTATCGACTTCGAGACCGACATCAGCAGATGCCTGTCTGATGCAACCATCCCGTTGAAGTAGTGCTCAGACAGAACCGACCCGTCATGGATGACGAGAAACCCATCGCTGCAGGTCTCCTCGAGCATCGTCCTGAGGTCCAGCGAGCGCCCCTCGTGCTCGAACTCAAAGTCATCGAGAGCCCGTTCGGCACGCGGTAGAGCGACTACCGGGCCCGCCCCCCGAGAAATCTTCGCCGTGCGAGTGAGTTCGGGCAC
>DATHNH010000066.1:0-2712 GCA_035486255.1 Solirubrobacteraceae bacterium
TCTCGACGTCGGCGTCGAGCTCCTCCAGGGGCCGGCTCATGAACTGCAAGAGCTTGTCCAGCCGCTGAATGCGCGCCTTGAGCTCGTTGACCTGGCCTTCCATTTCGGCTTTCGCCTTCGCCATGCCTGCTTCGTAACCGCGCGCCTCGCTCTGTTCACGGGCGACGCGAGCGATTGCTTCCGCGGCGGCAGCGGCCTTGCGTTCGTCGATCGGGCGTCCGATGACGTTGCCTTCGACGACCGGGAGGGACCAGCGCTCGATGGAAGCGACGTTGGAGGTGAATGTGCGCCGTGGGTCAGACATACGCTTCGCCCTTGCCGGCCAGCGCAATGGCGCCCGACTCGGCCAGCTTGCGGGCAATCTGCAGGATCTCCTTCTGCGCGCCCTCGACTTCAGAGATGCGCACCGGTCCCTTGGCTTCCAGATCGTCCTTCAGCATTTCGGAGGCCCGTTGTGACATGTTCTTGAAAATCTTTTCTTTGAGTGGCTCATCGGCGCCCTTCAGGGCGAGCAGCAGCCGGTCGCTCGGGACCTGGCGCATGAGCTCCTGCATGCTGCGATCGTCGAGCTCGAGGAGGTTGTCGAACACGAACACGAGGTCCTGGATGCGGGCCCCGAGCACCTGGTCGGCCTTGGCGATCTGCTCCATGATCATGCCTTCCTGGCTGGGCTCCAGGAGGTTGATGATGTTGGCGGCGGCCTTGGCGCCGCCCATGGTGGAAGTCTTGCCGGTGCCGCCCTTGCCGGCGAACTGCTTTTCCATGATGTCGTCGAGCTCGTTGAGCGCGCTCGGCTGCACACCATCGAGTGTGGCGATACGCACCACGATATCGGAGCGCATGTTGGCGGGCAGACAGGTCAAAACTTCCGCCGACTGGTCCGCATCGAGGTAGGCGAGCACGATGGCGATGATCTGCGGGTGCTCGAGCCGGATGAGCTCGGCCACCGCGCGCGCATCCATCCACTTCAACGCCTCGAGCCCCTTCGTCGAGCGCCCGATGTTGATACGGTCGATGATGCTCGCGGCCTTGTCCTGGCCGAGGGCGTCGACGAGTACTTTGCGCAGGAACTCATCCGTGCCGACGCCGACCGAGGTCTCGCTTTCCACCGACGAGGTGAAGTGCGTGATGACGCCCTGGACCTCTTCCTTCGAGACGTTCGCGAGCTTCGACATCGCGGAGCCGATCCGCTGCACTTCCTTCGCGCCCATGTGCTTGAGCACCTGGGCCGCTTCCTGCTCGCCGAGGGTCAGCAGCAGGATCGCGGCACGCTCCGTGCCTGACCGGGCCTCTTTCTCCTTGATCGCCATTTACTCGTCCCCGGCGACCCAGCCGCGGACGACCTGCGCGACGCGCTTCGCATCCTGGTTGACGAGTGTGCGGGCCGCGGCGACCTGTTGCTCATGGGTGAGCGCGACGGCTTTCGGGTCGGCCCCCGGGAGTGCCGGGTTGTTGCCGCCTGCCTGGAGCGGCTCGGTGTTGAGCGACTCAGCGGTACGCGGCATGAGTTGCACCGGCGAGCGGTTGGGGCCGACCAGGCTGCGCATCATCGGCCGCAGGACCGACAATACGAGAACCAGCAGCACGGCGAGCCCGGCGACCAGCTTCGCGATGTTGAGGAACAGTGGGGATTCCCAGAAGGCCGGGCTTTCCAGCTCGCCCTCGGGCGCGGTGGGCTCGGACATGAAGGAGGCGTTCACCACGTTCACGTTGTCGCCGCGTGCCTCGTCGAATCCGACGGCGTCCTTGACGAGTTGTGTGACGTGTTCGAGCTGTTGCGCGGTGAGCGCGACTTCTTTGACTTTGCCGTCTTTGTCGGTCGAGCGCATGTTGTCGATGAGCACGGCGACGGTGAGGCGCTTGAGCTTGCCCGCGGGCTGGCGTGTGTAGGCGAGAGTGCGGTCGATCTCGTAGTTGCGCGTCGTGCTCTTCGATGAAGAGCTGTCGCTGCCGGCGCCTGTGCCGCCTATCGGCTGCGTGAGACCGGTCTGGCCTGCGGCGGGCGCCTTGTTCGCAGCGGCCGTAGCTGCATTAGCGTTGGCGGCGCCGTTCGCGTTGGCCGCGGCGTTCTGAGGGGCTGTGTTCGGCGGCGCCTGGGCTACGCCCGCCGGGGGAGGCTGATTCGTCAGCGCTCCCGGCACGCCACCTGCGCCGGATCCGTCGCGGCTGTTCTGCTCGGAGATCTGCTCGCTGCGTACGATCTGGCTTTCCGGCCGGTATTGCTCGTGCGCTTCCTCACTCACCGCCATGTCCATCTGGGCTACGACCTGCGCGCGCACGCGGCCGGCACCGATCATCGGCGCGAGCAATGCTTCGATACGCTGCGTGTAGTCGTCCTCGAGCCGATGGATCATGTCGAACTGTTGTTCACCCAGGGCGAACTCGTCGTGGCTACCGGGGGAAGACAGCAGCCGTCCCTGCTGGTCGACCACGGTGACCTGGGTGGCTTCCATCTCCGGGATGCTGGAGGCCACGAGATTCACGATGGCCTGCACCTGGCCCTGCTCGAGACGCCGGCCCGGCTTCACTTGTACAAACACCGAGGCACTGGCCGGGTGTTGATCGCGTACGAACGCAGACTGGCGCGGAATGGCGAGGTGCACGCGCGCGCCTTCGACGGGACGCAGGTTCGCGATCGTGCGGCCGAGCTCGGTTTCCAGCGCATGCTGGTAGCGCGCGTTCTCCATGAACTGGCTGACTCCGAAGCCGGGG
>DATHNH010000067.1:0-6428 GCA_035486255.1 Solirubrobacteraceae bacterium
TATGCGCTACATGCCGTCCGGTGTGCGTCCGTCGTGCCCGACATAGCCGTCCTTGCCGCCGGCGCACACATAGACCGTATCGCCGGGGCCCAGGATGCGGATTTTGCGCGCGGTCGAGGCATCGACGCGCGCGAACGTGCCCTCTTCCAGGCGATGCGTGGAGCCGTCGCCAAACTGCATCTCGATCGCTCCGCGATGGACGAAGTACAGCTCCTCCTGGAGGTCGTGGTAATGCCATTTCGTCTCATAGCCCTCGGGTCTGACGAGCACGTTCACGCCGAATGCCGTGACGTCCAGCGCTTTGCGGACTTTGCGAAAGCCATAGCCCTCGCCGAGCGCGTCGAGCTGGCCGACGGCGTATCCCTCGCCGAGGATCACCTGCGGGCGGGTACTGCTCATACCGGCTCGAGCTCCTGCTCGAACAGCCAGGGCACGCGCTGACCGATCAGCTCGCCCTGGTAGCGCCTGCGCCGCCCGTAGACCAGCCAGGTGGTATCGACCTCGCCGTAGCGTTCGATCACGCGCAGCGCATCGGGATGCTGCTGTGCGTATTCGGCCAGTGTCACGCCGGCGTCGTACTTGCCGGCCAGCAGGTTGCGCGCGACGATCGGATTCGCCGACTCCTCGACGACCGGATCCCACAGCGTCAGATCCGGATATCCACGCGCGGCGGCGACGATTCCGAGGCTCTTGGGCTCGCTGACATCGCTGCGCGCGAGCAGCGCCATTTCCTTGGCCGGATAGAGGAAGGTGTCGACTACGAAGACCTCGTGGCGGTAGCGCTCGGTGACGACATGGACCGAGGGGTGTGCGCTGCACTGCACGAGGAACGCGTTTGACTCGCCGCGTACCCGCTCGAGACCGTCGAGGAAGTCCTCGAACAGCTCGACGCGCGCGTCGGGGATCCCCTGGAACTCCAGGTAGCGCCGCAGAGCGTTCTCGTGACAGGTGCCGGTCGGCCCCAGTGTGAGGAATGTCGGAGGAGCCATGCGATCACCGCCTTCCCGGATGTTGGACCCCGGCGACAGTCTCGCAAGGGTTCCCCGCGCTGTCAAATACTGCGACTTTCGCGCTACGCCACCCTACGACCGTGAGCCGGGGACCCGGCCAACTCCCGAGCGCCCCGACTCTCGGTCTGCCCATTCGTGTCCCCCGGTTGGTTAGCAGGGGCCGGAGGAATTCCTATCACAGTTCGAACCCATCTGCCAGTCCCATCTCTCGGTACTCCAAGCTAGTGGAACTCATCCAAAGACACCCATCTATACGTTCTCCCTGCATACGCGCGCATTTGGCGCGGACCGCCCGACACAGCTGGAAAGTGGGAGACATTTCGGATTGGACGGATGGACGAGACTCCCAGCCGCTGGAAAACAGCCCGACCCGGCGAGCTAGCTCAGGCGCCGCGCCCGAGAATCCCGCGCAGCGCCTCGGCGACGCGCTCCACCTCGCCCGGATCGAGCGTGGGATGGAACGGCAAGGCCAGCGAGCGTGCGGCCACGTCCTCGCATACGGGAAACTCTCCCGCCCGATGGCCGAAGCGCTCGCGATAGAAGCTCATCAGATGGATCGCCGGCAGATACGGCTTGCTCTGGATCCCGAGCCCGGCCAACCGACGCACCGTCTCGTCGCGGTCGACGCCACGGGGCAGCTGCACGACGAACACGAACCAGCCGCGGCGCGCGCCGTCGCGGTCCTCGCAAGGCAGCTCCAGGCCCTCGATCCCGGCAAGCGCCTGGCGATAGCGGGAGGCGAGCAGCGCGCGCGCTCGTAGCATCGCCTCGAGCCCGGCCAGCTGCGCGATCCCGATCGCACAGGCGATGTCCGACAGACGGTAGTTGAAGCCGAGCCGGTCGTGGTCCAGCCAGCCCATGTCCGGCGCGCGCCCCTGGTTGCGCTCGGAGTCGATGCGAGCCTTCAGCGAGGGATCGCCAAGCGTGACCATCCCTCCCTCGCCCGTCGTGAGCTGCTTGTTGGCGTAGAAGCCGAACACGGCCGGATTCCCGCGCGCACCGACGGCGGTGCCGTCCGCGTGCACGGCACCGAGCGCCTCGCATGCATCCTCGACGATCCCGAGCCCATGACGATCGGCGATGCCCTCGAACGCCGGCATATCGGCGGGATAGCCGAAGATGTGCACCGGCAGGATCGCGCGAGTGCGCTCGGTGACGACGGCCTCGGCTGCCGCGGGGTCGAGATTCAGCGTAAGCGGATCGATATCGGCGAACACGGGTCGGGCGCGCTCGTAGAGCGCGACGTTGGCGGATGCGACAAACGAAAACGGGCTGGTGATGACCTCCTCGCCGTCGGAGACCCCGACGGCTCGCAGGGCCAGATGCAGCCCAGCGGTTCCGCTCGAGACCGCGCACGCAAGCGGGCTGCCGACGAACTCCGCGAACAGCCGCTCGAACTGCGCCAGGCGCGGCCCGAGCGAGAGCTGCCCCGAGCTCAGCACCTGCGCGACGAGCTCCTGCTCGAGCGCGCCGACGACGGGCTTGGCAAGCGCTATGAGCTCGCGCTCACCCAAGCGACTGAGCTCGTGGCGCAGGCTGGACGCCAACCTCCAAAGAGTCGACGAGCGCGTCCCAGGAAGCGGCGATCAGATTCTCGGACACCCCGATGGCCCCCCACAGGCGCATGCCGTCGGAAGCATCGATCAGCACCCGCGTAACGGCTCCCGTGCCTTTGGCCTCGTCGAGAATCCGCACCTTGAAGTTGACGAGATCGACATCGCGCAGATGCGGATGGGTCTCGCCGATCGCCTCGCGTAGCGCACGGTCGAGCGCATGCACGGGACCGTTGCCCTCGGCGGTGCAGACGTAGCGTCGCTCCTCAGGGCCCGGCGGCGCCCAGATCTTGATCGTGGCCTCGGTTTCGACATTGCCGTCCGCCCGCTGCTCGACGATCACCCGCCAGGACTCGAGGCGGAAGAGCGGCTCGTACAGCCCGGCCTCCTTGCGCATCAATAGCTCGAAGGAGCCGTCGGCGGCCTCGAATTGGAAGCCCTCGTGCTCGAGCCGCTTGACGCGCTCGACCATGCGAGCCGCCGCCTGCTCGTCGAGCTCGATACCGGCCTCCGCAGCCTTCTCGATCACGGTGCCGCGCCCGGACAGCTCCGAGACGAGCACGTCGCGCGCGTTGCCGACCAGCTCGGGGTCGATGTGCTCGAAAGTGGCCGCGTCGGCGCGGATCGCCGCGGTGTGCAGACCTGCCTTGTGCGCGAAGGCGTGCTTGCCGACATAGGGCTGGGCGGGGTTGGGCGTGCGGTTGAGCAGCTCGTCCACGAGGTGGGCGGTCTCGCTCAGCCGCGAAAGCTGCGGCGCGGACAGGAGCTCGTAGTCCATCTTCAACTGCAGATCGGCGAGGATCGTGAGCAGGTTGGCGTTGCCGGTGCGCTCGCCGATCCCGTTGATCGTGCCCTGCACCTGCGTCGCGCCGGCTTCGACCGCGACGAGCGTGTTGGCGACCGCACAGCCGCCGTCGTCGTGCGTGTGGATTCCCAGCGCCAGATCGGGCAGCTGCGAGCGCACGGCCTCGACCACCGCACGCACGCGCCCGGGTAGCGAGCCGCCGTTCGTATCGCACAGCACGACCCGCTCGGCGCCGCCGGCGGCGGCTGCTCGAACCGCGTCGAGCGCGTAGCCGGGATCGGCGGCGTAGCCGTCGAAGAAGTGCTCGGCGTCGAACAGCACGCGCTTGCCCTGAGCAAGCAGGAAGGCGACCGACTGCTCGATCATCTCGAGGTTCTCCGCGGGCGAGACGCGCACCACCTTCTCCACATGCAGCGGCGAGCTCTTGCCGACGAGCGTGCAGACGGGCGCGAAGGACTCCGCGAGCACGCGCAAGCCCTCGTCGGACGCGGCGGGGACCTCGCGGCGGCGCGTCATCCCGAAAGCGACGATCTCCGAGCCGGCGAAGCGCTCACGCTCGAGCAGCGCGAACAGCTCCAGCTCCTTCGGGTTGGACGCCGGGAAGCCGGCCTCGATCAGGTCAATGCCGAGCTCGTCGAGCTGATGCACGACGCGCAGCTTCTCCTCGGCGGTGAGGCTCATGCCACCTCCCCCCATACCGTCGCGCAGGGTGGCGTCGTAGAGCTCTATCTGACCCATCAAGCGCTCGTGGATCCCCCAAGGGGGACCCCCGACATGGGGGAAGCGGTCGAGCCGTTGCCGCTCGTGGCGGTGGAGGCGGGAGCAGGAGGACTCACGACGTCGAGCCATTCGCGGTAGGGCTCGGAGCGACCGTGAATCGCGTCGTCGAACGCGCTTTGCAGCAGGCGCGTCACCTCTCCCGGCTTGCCGGAGGCGATCTTGTGGTCGTCGACCTCGACCACGGGCACGAGCTCGGCCGCCGTGCCGGACATGAACACCTCTTCGGCGAGGTACAGCTCGGCGCGTGCGATGTTGCGCTCCACGACCTTGTAGCCGAGGTCTGCGGCCAGCTGCATGATCGAGCGGCGCGTGATGCCGTCGAGGATCGAGTTGTGGTGGCCGGGCGTGACGATCTCCCCACCGGCGACGATGTAGATGTTCTCACCCGTGCCCTCGCACACGTGACCGTGACCGTCGAGCAGGATCGCCTCCTGGTAGCCGGCCTTCATCGACTCGACCTTGGCGAGCACGTTGTTGAGGTACTGGCCCGAGGCCTTGGCGTGCGGGATCAACGAGTCGGGCGAGATGCGCCGCCACGAGGAGACCTTCGCGCGGATGCCGTTGGCCATGCCGTCCTCGCCCAAATAGGTCCCCCACTCCCAGCAGGCCATCGTCACATCCACGGGCGCGTCCATCGGGTTGAGCCCCATCGAGCCGTAGCCGCGATAGACGATCGGGCGGATGTAGCAGGAGCGCAGGTTGTTGTTGGCCACCAGCTCGCGCGCCGCCGCCTGCAGTTCGCCAGCCGCATAGGGAACGGGCATGTAATAAAGCTCTGAGGACTGCAACAGCCGCTCCATGTGCTCGGCGTTGCGGAAGATCGCCGGCCCGAGCTCGGTGTCATAGCAGCGGATGCCCTCGAAGACGCCCGTGCCGTAGTGCAAGCCATGCGTGAGGACGTGAACCTTGGCGTCCTCCCAGGCGAGGAACTCTCCGTTCATCCATATGAGGTCGCTTGTGTCCATGTTGGTCGTCTCCCGATTAGACCTGACTCGGTTCGACTGCCGATTCTACAGGGGGCCGACCTCTGTTCCAACGCTTTGGCTTAGAGGCTGGCGGCTTTATGGTCATAGGCATCGTTTCCATCTCTACAGTGTCCCTGCAGGCGCCAGCCACTCACTCTCGAACTGCAGAGAAGTGCGCCCTGCGATGATGTCGTAGTCGCTGTCGTAATGGAGGACACCCGCATTGGCGTCGTGGGCGCAAGCGGCGATCAGAAGATCTGTCGGAGCGAGTCGATGATGGCCGACAAGCGACAGTTCACGTTGAGCTTGCAGCGCAAGCCTCTCTATATCGCGATCTATGTGGATGCGTGGCAGGAGATCTAGCTGCGCCATCAGTCCTTGATGGTCGATGGCCGATCGAGCTGAATAACCGGCCTCCAACAGGAAGGGAGTGGAGACGCCGAGGTAGCGCTGTTCGATCCACCCGGCGACTTCCTCGGCGCGCTCCTCATCGATGACGCCGGCGTGGATACGTGACCATGCCGAATTGTCTAGCAGCAGCACGCTTCACTCGTATTTGGCAATGAGCCCGAGATGCTTGACCTCATCCGCGGCGGCGACATCTACCCCGATCGCAGACGAGCGCGTGCGGATCATGTCGGCAAAGCGCCTTCGGGCCACTTGGGTAGTCGCGTCGTCGGAACGCATGCGACGCGCCTTGACGCGTGCACCCAACTCCACCAGCTCGGCGAAGTCGATGCGTTCCCCCTCGCCAAGCTTTGAGCGCAACTCGGCTAGCGCCTCCTGCACGGGAGGCGTCTCGGTGATGGTATGACGCGGGCGCGTGGTCGGCACAAGCCAAGTGTAGCACCGTGCTGCACCAGCTGAATGACCCTGTCAACTCGCGATAGCGCTACTAGGAAACAGCACTCCTTCAGACGCATCGCACCGGCATCAGAGCTGCTCGAGCACCGCGCGCGTGGCCTCTTCGGTACCGGCGCCACCACCCAGATCGGGGGTGCGCAGGCCACCGTCGAGCGCGCGCTGAACTGCCGATTCTACGGCCGTGGCCTCGCTTTCCAAAGCCAAGCCGTGACGAAGCATCAAGGCGGCGGAGAGAAACATCGCCAGAGGGTTGGCGATCCCGCGCCCGGCGATGTCTGGCGCTGAGCCGTGGACGGGCTCGAACAGGCCTCCGCGAGCGACACCCCCACCCTTCTCCCCACCCTGTGGGGAGTGGGAGGATGATGGAGGAGCACCGAGCGAGGCCGAGGGAAGCATGCCGATCGAGCCGGTGATCATGGCTGCCTCGTCGGAGAGGATGTCGCCGAACATG
>DATHNH010000068.1:0-2988 GCA_035486255.1 Solirubrobacteraceae bacterium
GGTCGGGTTAGGACCGAATGGGCTTGCCCAGTATAGCGCAAAACGGCTCATAGGGTGAAAATGTTGGATAACTCGCTCGAGATCATTCCGGACGTTGCGGCTTTTGCTCTCTCTTCTAGACTGGTGGGTCTCATGTACGGGGAACTGCCATGGACCGTTTGAAAACCGCGCGCAATATCGCGATTGTGGCTTTGATCGCGGCTGCCGTCCAGTTCCTGCCGGGAGGAGGTCGCGCGGTCGAAGCTTTCGCCGCCGCCCTCTGGGTCGTGTTCGCCGGAGGCTTCGCTTTTCTCGGGTACAGGCTCTACCGTGAACGCGGCGTCGATCTTCACAGTCTCGGGGACCGTCACCGGGCGTTGCTCTATGGCGCAATCGCTGTCGGGTTTGCGACTATCGCGGCTCAACCGCGCATGTGGCAAACAGCTTTTGGTGAGTTCGCTTGGTTTGCCCTGATCGGTATCGCCGTCTACACGTTGCTCGTCGTTTACCGCTACTCCCGCAGCTATTGAGCAGCGCCGACCAACGGCAGGAGAATAGTGGTGAGCAACTCGGCGCGGACGGCGCGGAGTTGCGTCGAGCACGCCTGGTGGAGCAACGCCGCCTACTGCCCGATAAGCCTGGCGTTTACTTGTTGCGCGACGCGAAGGGTCGTGTCATCTATGTAGGTAAGGCGAAGTCGATCCGCAAGCGCGTCGCTTCGCATTTTTCAAAGGCCCAGGTTCCCTCGAGTCCGGGTCACGCAGAGATGGTGGCCGCGGTCGAGACGATCGAGTGCGTCGTTGTAGCCAGCGAGGCCGAGGCGTTGCTCGCGGAGCAAAGTTTCATCAAGCAGTACCGGCCTCGTTTCAACATCCGCCTACGCGACGACAAGTCCTACCCCTTCATCGCCATCTCACTCGACGAGGAGTACCCGCGCGTGTACTTCACACGTGAGCGCCACCGCTCGCGTCGGGCCTACTTCGGTCCTTACTCCAGCGCCAAGCGTGTGCGCTCGACGCTGGAGGTACTCGCCAAGGTCTTCATGTATCGCTCCTGCACCGGCTCCGAGCCGGGGAGGCGTAGTGGCAGTCCCTGCCTCGATTACTACATCAAGCGCTGCGAAGCTCCGTGCGTCGGCTATGTGACAAGAGAGGACTACCGGCGCAGCATCGATGGCGTCATCGACTTTCTCTCCGGACGCTTCAGCACGATCGAGCGCGACATCGAGCAACGTATGCAGGCGGCATCGGCCAAGCTCGATTACGAGCAGGCCACGCTCGAGCGCAACCGTCTGCGCGCCGTGCGTTCGCTGATGGAGCGCCAGCGCGTCGCCAAGCAGTCGATCGGCACCTTCGACGCCGTCGCGGTAGCGCTCGACGGACGCGACGCGAACGCCCAGGTCTTCCAGGTGCGCGACGGCATTCTCTCCGATCGGCACTCGTTCTATCTGTCAAACGAAACAGAGCGCGACATAGCTGAGGTTGCCGAGGAGTTCCTACTCCAGTACTACGGCGGCCCCACCTCGATTCCGGCTCTGCTCGTCACCCAACGCGAGCTCGCCGATCGGCCCGTCCTCGCCGAAGCCCTGTCTCGACGGCGCGGTGGACCGGTCGAGCTGCGAGCGTCCGAGCGCGGCGACAAGCACCGCATCCTCGAGCTCGCCGAACGCAACGCGCTGCTCGCGCTCGACCAGGAGCGACTGCGTGACGAGCGCCGCCACCAGCATCGCGCCCAGGCACTCGAACGCTTGCAGTCGGCGCTCTCGCTCGACGCGATCCCGGTGCGCATCGAGTGCTTTGACATCTCCAACCTCGGTGGCACGCACACAGTCGCATCGATGGTCGTCTTCGAGGGTGGAGCGCCGAAGAAATCGGATTACCGACGCTTCAAGATCCGCATGACCGAAGGCCCTGACGACTATGCCTCGATGGCAGAGGTGCTCTCCAGGCGCTTCACCCGGTGGGAGCAGCAGGCGGACTTCTCACCACACGACCCGGCTCACGACGCCAGCTTTGCCGCGCTGCCCAATGTCGTGGTAATCGACGGAGGCAAGGGACAGCTAGCGGCCGGCCTCGTGCCACTCGCGGGCTTTCGCGAGCGCGGCGTTGCCGTCATCTCGCTTGCCAAGCGCATCGAGGAGGTGTTCGTGCCAGGCCGTCCCGAGCCGCTTCTGCTCGACCACTCGAGCCCCGAGCTACAGCTGCTGCAGCGCGTCCGCGACGAGGCCCACCGCTTCGCCATCACCCACCATCGCTCCCGGCGCGACAGCGCGATGACCGGCTCGCTGCTCGACGGACTCCCGGGTATCGGCCCCGCGCGCAAGCGGGCGCTGCTCACCCACTTCGGCTCGCCCGACGCGATCCTCGCCGCCTCGCGCGAGGAGCTCCAGGGTGTGCCAGGTCTTCCCGCGAAGACCGCGCGCGACATCCACGCATTGCTCCATCGAGCCGGATGAATCGGACACGACCGGCTCCTTCCCCCGACGCAGTCTGCACAATGGACAAGAGATGGCCGCCACCAGGCCCGTGCCTCCTCACCCCTCCAGCGAACCGACCAGAGTGTCGCGTCTGCAGGACCTCGTCATCATCACGGGCTTCTCAGGCGCCGGCAAGTCCACCGCGATGAACGTGTTCGAGGACGCCGGCTATTTTTGCGTGGACAATCTGCCCCCGGAGATGATCCGCTCGCTCGTCGAGCTGTTCGTGCACGAGGGCTCCAAGGTCGAGCGCGCCGCGGTTGTCTCCGATGTGCGCGGCGGCGTCTACTTCGAGGCGTTGACGGCGGTCGTCGACGACCTGCAATCGCTCGGCATCACGCATCATGTGCTCTTCCTGGAGGCCGCCGAGCAGACGCTCTCCACGCGCTACAAGGAGACACGTCGTCGCCACCCGCTCGCTCCCGGCGGCAGTGTCGCCGCCGGCGTCGCCTCCGAGCAGACGCTGCTCGAGCCTCTGCGCTCACGCGCCGACCTCGTAATCGACACGACGGGCATGTCCGCCGCGATGCTTC
>DATHNH010000069.1:0-6409 GCA_035486255.1 Solirubrobacteraceae bacterium
GGCGGCGGCGGCGGTGGTGGTGGCGGTGGTGGCGGCGGCAGAAGGTGCGCGGGCAGCGCATTGAGGTCGGCGACCTCCAGGCCACCGGCGTCATTGAACGTGAGCCAGCCCTGACCGTCGGCGGCCACTGCGAGGCGGGGAATTTCCGAGTAGCCGAAGCCGATCTTCGCGATGTCGCGTTCGCCGGTGAAGCTTTCTCCTCCGTCGGTGGATTCCCACAGACGCATCACATATTCCCCTGCGCCGTTGATGACCGGTTGAGCCACGTAGAGGAAGCCCGTTTCCGGGTTCTCGTAGATGTCACCAGAGTTGAACAGCGTGCCCGCGCTCGTGGGGATCTTCGCGATCTGCACCGGTCCCCCGAAGGTATGAGTGGTTTCGTTGAACTTCCGCACATCGATCGCCGACGGCTGGGCTTCAAGCGATTCTCCGGGGGCGACATCTGTCGAGAGCATGAACAACCCCTTAGGCCCGCTCGTCAGGCGCGGCACATACCCGTTACTGACCTTGATCGGGCCTTCCCATCCCGTTTCTTCGCCGTCGACGTTGCCGCCCTTGGCGTAGTACCGATAGAAGAAGACTTCGGGCGCCGGAGAGGAGAGGTTGTAGTAGGCCTCGACTTCAGGATGGATCTGCTTTTTGGTGGAGGTGTCTTCGATTGTGCCGGTGACATAGCCGAGCGTCGAGCTGGCGACGCCGCCTGCACCGGGGCTTGCGAAGGTGAAGGAGGTCGTCCCCGAGGTGATCTCGTTGGCGGTGAAGCCGAATCCAAGCCCTGGGTTGTTGAAGGCCATTCCGAAATAGTCTTCGGTCGAGCCGGCGCTCGCAGGAGTGTTCGGGTCCAGCAGCACATCGCCGACGCCTGTCTTATCGGGCGAGGCCGAGTGAATCGACTTCGCGGCGGAAAAGGTGTTGCCGCCGTCGGTCGAGGTCCAGATCAGCGTGTCTTCGTCTTTGATGTAGCGAGGTCCGACCACGTAGACCACCCCGGGGTGAGATCCGAGCACGGGGAACGGCTGGATGATTTCTTCGTCGGCGCCCGACGGCAATGGGAGGGTGATCGGAGCTGTGCACCCGCTGCTGCCGCGCGGGATCTTGCAGAACCGCACAACTTCCGGTTCAGAGGGATTGGCGGCAGGCTGATCCCAGGCTACGTAGCCGGTTCCGCTCGCATCGGTGACGATCGCGTTCGTTTGGGCACTGGAGCCGAGCGTGAACAGGTTGGTGGCCTGTGCCGTCGCCGGGAGCAACACCACCAAGGACATACCCAGCAATCCAGCCGCAAGCCGACGCGTGATCGTCCTCGGCATGGCCCCGCCTGGGAGTGAGTTGCGAAACATGCCGTCCCCTTGTCTGTTGGTTGCCGCCCGCCGACGTCGACGGATGCTCGAAGCGGGCGGGAGTCTACCAGTGGCACGACTGCCACTCAGTGCCTATCTAGACAGATGTACGGGCGCCTCGAGACAGGGCTCTGGGGCCGCTACGCCCCAGCCGGCACGAACCCGTAAGCCTCGGCCAGCTCCGGGTCCTTGCGCGCCAGCATCTCGGCCAGTTTGACCATCACCTGGCACTGCTTCCAGGTGGCGTCGTCCTGCATCTTGCCGTCGATCATGTGCACGCCGCGCCCGTCTGGGATCGCCTCGATCACCTTCTTGGCGAAGATGACCTCCTCGGGATCGGGCGAGAAGACCTTCTTGGCGATCCCGATCTGCACGGGGTGCAAAGACCAGGCGCCGACGCAGCCGAGCAGGAAGGCCGCGCGGAACTGCGTCTCACAGCCAAGCTCGTCCTTGATGTCGCCATAGGGCCCATAGAAGGGGAGGGCGCCAACCGCGGTGCACGCGTCCACCATGCGCGCGATCGAGTAGTGCCAGGGGTCCTGCTGGTAGCTCGGGCGTGGTAGCTCAGGATTCTCGGCGTCGGGATCGGCGATCGTGCGGTAGCCGGGGTGCCCGCCGCCCACGCGCGTGGTCTTCATGCGCCGCGAGGCCGCCAGATCGGCGGGGCCGAAGCTCATCCCCTGGATGCGGGGAGAGGAGGCCGCGATCTCCTCGAGGTTCGCGACTCCAAGCGCAGTCTCGAGAATCGCGTGCACGAGGATCGGCTTCTCGATCCCGGCCTTGGCCTCCAACTGGGCCAGCAGCCGGTCCACGTAGTGGATGTCCCACGGACCCTCCACCTTCGGGATCATGATGACCTCGATGCGGTCGCCGATCGTCGTCACGATCTCGGTCAGGTCGTCGAGCACCCACGGGCTCTCCAACGAGTTCACGCGCGTCCACAGCGCCGTATCGCCCAGCTCCATCTCGCGTCCCACCTTGATCAGACCGGCGCGCGCGGCCTCCTTCTTATCCACCGATACCGCGTCCTCCAAGTTGCCCAGCATGATGTCGACAGTCGGCGCGATGGCGGGCACCTTCTCCACCATTTTCTCGTTCGAGAAATCGAGGAAGTGGATCATCCTCGACGGCTTGAAGGGAATCTCGCGCGCCGGCTCGGGCGCGCCGATCGCGAGGGGCTTGTCGAAGTCGCGGGGGTTGCGCAAGATGGTCTCCTGATCCTCCGGCATTGCTTTGCGCCGGATTTGAACACGGGCCCCAAACGCTATCGACTCGGGGCCCCGATCATCGTTGCGCTCGCGGTCCCGACGTACCCCGCCCCCTTATACAGATGCGTGGCTAGGACTTTAGTCCGGGGCGGTAGGCGGCGCGGTGCTCGCAATGAGTGGCCTCGCCCAAACCTCTCCAGAGGCGCAACCGCACTAGAGTTCGCCCCGGTCAATCACCCACCCCCGCACCACAGGAGACACCCCCCACCCATGAGCGATACCCACCCCGTCGAGACCGAGCAGGCCGCCCGCGAGGCGAGCGGTGCCCACCCTTATGGCCGCTACCTGGAGGAGTTCGAGGTCGGTGCCACCTACAAGCACTGGCCCGCCAAGACCGTCACCGAGTCGGACGACCACCTCTTCTGCCTGATCACGATGAACCACCACCCGCTGCACCTCAACGACGTCTACGCCGCCAAATCGCAGCAGAAACGCAACGTCGTCGTCGGCCCGCTCGTCTACTCGCTCGCGCTCGGCATGTCCGTCTCCGATGTCTCCGGCAAGGCGATCGCCAACCTCGCCACTGAAGAGCTCAAGCACCCGGCGCCCGTCTTCCACGGCGACACGCTGTTCTGCGAGTCCGAGGTCCTGGAGAAGCGCGAGTCGCAGTCAAAGCCCGATCGCGGCACCGTCAAGGTGCACACACGCGTCTACAACCAGGACGGCGTCCTGGTCGCCGAGTTCAAGCGGCTGGTGCTGGTCCCTCGTCGTGAGCCAGGCTCTGCGGGCGCCGAGGGCAACGTCGAGTAGGCAGGCGGCGTAGATCGGCCGGAGTGAAGGTCGGGCCCGGTGGGAGTGGCCAGGCAGTCGAGTAGACGTCCATAAACGGCGCTCCCCCCGCGCGTGCGGGGGGACATGGTTTTGGGACGAAACGTCTCGGCACGGTGCGATAATCTGCAAGTACACGCCCCCCAAGGGCGTTTTTCCGTTCCAGGCGCCATTGAGGCGCGGCCGCGCTACCGGGCGCAGCCAACGCGACACCGAGGAGCCACTCGCACGTCATGGAGACCACCGCCACCGCCGCCCCCAATACCAACCACAAGCGTCTGCTGACGTGGGTCGAGGAGGTCGCGGCTCTCACAGAGCCCGACTCCATCTACTGGTGCGATGGTTCCGCCGAGGAGTACGATCGCCTCTGTCGACTGCTCGTCGACGCGGGTACCTTCAAGCGGCTCTCCGACGCCAAGCGTCCCAACTCCTATCTCGGCCTCTCTGACCCTGGTGACGTCGCGCGCGTCGAGGATCGCACTTTCATCTGCTCCCCCGAGGAGTCCGAAGCGGGACCGACCAACAACTGGCGCGATCCGGAGGAGATGAAGGAGGCGCTCAAAGAGCTGTTCTCCGGCGCCATGCACGGTCGCACGATGTATGTGATCCCCTTCTCGATGGGCCCGCTCGGCTCCGACAAGAGCCAGATCGGGGTGCAGCTCTCAGACTCGCCCTACGTGGCCGTCTCGATGAGGATCATGACCCGTATGGGCGCGGGTGCGCTGGATGCGCTTGGCGAGGACGGCGAGTTCGTCCCCTGCCTGCACTCGGTCGGCATGCCGCTCGACGAGGGCATCTCGGACGTCCCTTGGCCCTGTAACGCCGATAACAAGTACATCGTCCACTTCCCCGCCACGCGCGAGATCACCTCCTACGGCTCCGGCTACGGCGGCAACGCCTTGCTCGGCAAGAAGTGCCTCGCGCTGCGCATAGCCTCGGTCATGGCCCGCGACGAGGGCTGGATGGCCGAGCACATGCTGATCCTCAAGCTCACATCCCCCGAGCAGGAGGTCAAGTTCATCGCGGCCGCCTTCCCCTCGGCGTGCGGCAAGACCAACCTCGCGATGCTGATCCCCACGCTCCCCGGCTGGGACGTGCAAACGGTCGGCGACGACATCGCCTGGATGAAGTTCGGCGAGGACGGCCGCCTCTACGCGATCAACCCCGAGGCAGGCTTCTTCGGTGTCGCCCCCGGCACCGGCGAGAGCACCAACCCCAACGCGATCCGCACAGTCGAGAGCAACACGATCTTCACCAACTGCGCGCTGACCGACGACGGCGACGTGTGGTGGGAGGGGCTCAGCGAGGAGTCGCCGGCGCACTTGATCGACTGGCGCGGCAAAGATTGGACGCCAACCTCGGAGACGCCGGCGGCGCATCCGAACGCGCGCTTCACGGTACCCGCCGACCAGGACCCGGCGATCGCGCCGGAGTGGGAGGACCCGGCCGGCGTCCCGATCTCGGCGATGCTGTTCGGCGGACGACGCTCGACCGTCGTGCCGCTCGTCACCGAGGCGATCGACTGGGAGCACGGCGTCTTTCTCGGATCTGTCATGGGCTCTGAGAAGACCGCCGCCGCCGCCGGCACCGTCGGTGAGCTGCGCTTCGACCCGTTCGCGATGCTCCCTTTCTGTGGCTACAACATGGCCGACTACTTCGCCCATTGGCTCGAGATCGGCAAGCAGGCCGATCCGGCGAAGCTACCGAAGATCTTCTACGTCAACTGGTTCCGCAAGGACTCAGATGGACGCTTCCTGTGGCCCGGCTATGGCGAGAACTCGCGTGTGCTCGCCTGGGTGTTCGCGCGTTGCGCCGGTCACGGCGCCGCCGTGCAGACGCCGATCGGCGTGATGCCTCCCGTCGGCCGCGACGGTCTCGACACGACAGGTCTCGACATCTCCGACGAGGATATCGCCGAGCTGTTGCGAGTCGACGTCGAGGAGTGGAAGGCGCAACTGCCCCATTTCCGCGAGCACCTGGGCAAGTTCGAGCGGCTCCCCGAGGAGCTCGACGAGCAGTTGCGGGCGCTCGAGCAGCGGCTCTCCGCGTAACGGCGAGCCGCTCGAGAGGTGTACCGGGGAGGATCTTCGGGCGTGCCGATTTTGACTGGGCCCCTATCGGGATAGCCCTTAGAGCGACTCCACCGCAGGCTCACGCCGGCGCCAGGTCAGCGTCAACGCCACCGCCTGAATCGTCACAGCGCAAATAGTCGCGAGCAGGAAGCTCGCGGCGACCCCCAGCGAGTCGAGCGTCACCGCCAGGGCGAAGAAGAACAGCGCATAGGCAACCAGTCCCACCACGAACCCGCGCATGATCTGGTGCAGATCCTGCTCGCCACGCTGAGCGTGCGTGAATACCGCGAGCACGCTCGCGATCACGGGAAAGGGCGCCAGCAAGCCGCTCAATTTAGCCCCCAGTTGTCCAGCCACCGCCGTCAACGCCAGCACGAGCGCCAACGCGCTCAGTGCGCGCAACGGTAGGTCCCAAGCGGGAAGCTTGACGGCACTCACCGGTGCGCCGACCGCTTGCGGCAAGGCCAGCAGTGCGATCGCCACCGCCACGAGCACGACCGCGAGCGCGGCATCTACACCCAAGGCGACGGTACTGAGCACTCCTGTCATGGCAAAGAAGGCCCCCCATCCCAAGATCAGGCTCGCTCCCCAGCGCACACGACTCGCCAGGCGCGCGTACACCACGATGAACGCGAGCAGCGACACGATTCCCAGCAGCGTCCCCTTGGCCGCATCGGCCGCGAACGCACTTCCCTGGCTGAGCGCGAACACGAGCAGGATCGGCCCCGCCACGACCGGCAAACCACCCACCAGCCCGCCTATCCTCGCGCCATAGCGTCTCGCTATGAGCGAAGCCCCCACCACGAACGTCGGCGCCAGCAGTATCTTCGCGACGAGCACCCCCACCGGTCAGATGATGACTGGACTATTCGTGCTCGTGCGCTTCGCCGGCAGCCGAGGCCGGCGGACGAGACTCCTCGGCGAGCGAGGTGATCGTCAATGCCCCCCGCGCGGCCGATTC
>DATHNH010000070.1:0-12303 GCA_035486255.1 Solirubrobacteraceae bacterium
CCAGATCATCACGGCGCCGTCGATCGACTTCACCGAATATCCCGAAGGCATCGATCCCACGACCGGGTCGGAGATATCGGGCGGCTTCACGTTGACTTCGGCTCAAAACCTTGCCGACGAGCTCCAGTCGGGCGCGCTACCGATCAAGCTCGAACTGATCTCCGAGTCGCAGGTCTCGGCCACGCTCGGCAAGACCGCGCTCAACCAGGGCCTGGTCGCGATGTTGGTCGGCTTCCTCGTCGTGTGCCTGTTCCTGCTCACGTTCTACCGCGTGCTCGGCGCGATCGCCGTCGCCGGCCTGGTCGTCTACAGCATCTACTTCTTCGCCCTGATCAAGCTGATCCCGATCACGCTCACGCTCCCGGGCATCGCCGGTCTGATCCTGACGATCGGCATCGCCGCGGACGCGAACATCGTGATCTTCGAGCGCGTCAAGGAGGAGATACGTGGTGGGCGCTCGATCGCGGCCGGCATCGCGACCGGCTACAAGCGCGGCTTCGCGGCGATCGTCGACGCCAACGTGGTCACGTTCATGACCGCCTTCATCCTGTTCGCACTGGCCACCGCGGAAGTGCAGGGCTTCGCCTTCACACTGGGGATCGGGACGCTATTGACACTGTTCACCGCGGTACTCGCCACGCAGGCGGCGCTCGGTGCGATGGGGCGCTCGCGCGCGGTCTCCCACCCGGCGCTGCTGGGTGCGAGCAAGAGAATCCGTAAATGGACGTTCGACTTCATGGGCGCCTCACGCTGGTTCTTCTCCTTGTCGGGCTGCATCCTGATGATCGGCGCGCTTGCGATCGGCGGCAAGGGACTGAACTTCGGAATCGACTTCAAATCGGGCACACGCATCCAGACGGCCTTCGTCAAGCCCGTGAGCGAGGGTCAGCTGCAGTCGGAGATGACCGCCGCCGGATACCCCACCGCCGAGGTGCAGAAGTTCTCCAACAAGAGCATCGGCGGCAACGGCTATCAGATCTCGCTGAAGCAGCTGCGTCCCCTGGAAGTGGCAAAGGTCAAGGAAGCGCTCGACATCAAGTTCGGCTCGGGCCCCACGGCGCCCGGCACGAAGGACTTCTCGAATACTTCGATCGGGCCCACGTTTGGCCAGACGGTCGCCAAAAGCGCGATCATCGCGATCATCGCCTCGCTGCTGGTGATCTCGATCTACATCGCGTTGCGCTTCGAGTGGAAGTACGCGGTCCCGGTGCTGATCGCGCTGATGCACGACCTGCTGATCACCTCGGGCGTGTATGCGCTCACCGGCCGCGAAGTGACGACCGCGACGGTGGCAGCCCTGCTGACCATCTTGGGGTATTCGCTGTATGACACGATCATCGTCTTCGACCGCGTGCGCGAGAACGTGCCGCGCATGCCGCGTGCCGCCTTCTCTCAGATCGTCAACCGTTCGATGTCCGAGGTTCTGACGCGTTCGTTGGCGACGAGCTTCTGCACGCTGCTACCGGTCCTCTCGCTGCTGCTGTTCGGCGGATCGACACTGAAGGATTTCGCTTTTGCGCTGCTGATCGGCATTGCCTCGGGGGCTTACTCCTCGATCTTCATCGCCTCGCCTGTGCTGACGCACTGGAAGGAGCGGGAGGGGATCTACCGCAACCGTCGTGCGCGAATCGAGCGCGACCTTGGCTACGTGCCTGCCTACGCGACGGCGATCGGAGAGGCCCCGATCGACGTCGAGCCCGTCGCCAAGACCAAGCGCGGTCGTCGTGGCGTGGCGAAGGTGGGGGAGGATCCGGGAGAGCAGCTCTCGAAGGAGGAGTTCGACGATCTGGTGCGCGAGATCGGCCCAGAGCTCGCGGAGCAGCAGTCCGCTCGCGCGCAGACGAGCGCGAGCTCCAGGCGAGGGCGCGGCGCCGGCACGAAGGTGAAGCCCGAGCAGGTGAACGGCAGCGTGCAGGAGCACCCTGAGGGGAAGCCGGCGGTGCGCGATCCCGCGGCCGACCTGACGCCGGAGGATCTGGTCATGAAGGATCAGCCCAGCCGCCAGGCAAAGCCGCGACGCCCGCGAAATCGCAAACACGGGAGGAGCCGCTGATGGGAATGCTCGGCTGGGTGATGATGGGCCTGTCGATCTGGCATTTCACGATCTTCCTGCCCGATCGTTTCTGGGGCGGGATCGTCGGAGCCTTCGTCGGCTCGCTTGTGGGCGCGATCCTCGTCGGACTGCTGATCTACAGCCTCAAGACTGGCTCGCTGCGGGTGCCGGGCATCAAAGCGACCGACATCGCGGTCGTCCTGTATGCGGTTCCGGGAGCGCTGCTCGGCATCGCCGCGGTCTACCTCGAGGGGATTCGGCGCGAGTCGGTCCCGGTCGAAGAGCTGCGCACCTGAGATCTGTCGAGCAGGCTCCCAACTCTGCCGGCGGGAGCATCGCGGCGTTTGACGCATCGGTTTGCCGGCCGAACCGTGTCCTCGCATGGCTGCTTCGTCGGTTCCGTCTAGTACGAGCCGTAGGGTGACCGGAGGATGATCCGCTTCGAGACAGCCGACTGTGATCCGGCGAGCGTCGCATGCCTGCGAGATGAGCTCGGGGTGAGCGACGTGCTCGCCCAGGTGCTGGTGCGCCGCGGCTACGCGGATCCACGACGCGCACGCGCATTTCTCGCGGCCGACGAGGATCACGAGCTCGATCGCTTCCCCGGATTGGGCGATGCCGCCGAGCTGATCCTCGCCGCGGTCCACGCCAGACGGCGAATCACGATCCACGGCGACTACGACGTCGACGGGGTGTGCTCGACCGCGGTGCTCGTACGCGGCTTGCGAGCGTTGGGGGCGGACGTCGACTGGTATCTGCCCGACCGCTCTGAGGGCTACGGGCTGAGCGAGGCTACCGTGCGGCTCCTGGCGCAGCGCGGCACCGGCTTGCTCGTGACCGTCGACTGCGGGATCACGGCTGTGCAGGAGGTGGCGCTGGCGCGCTCGCTGGGGATGGATGCGATCGTCAGCGACCATCACCTGCCGCGCGCCGACGGCGAGCTGCCCGACGCGGCGATCGTCCATCCGCTGCTGTGTGGCTATCCCTGTAGCGATCTCTGCGCGGCCGCGGTTGCGCACAAGCTCGCCCGGGCTACGCTGCTGGCCGCCGGTCACGATCAGCGCCACCCGGAGGAGGACCTCGACCTGGTGGCGCTCGCGACGATCGCGGATGTCGTGCCGCTGCTCGGGGAGAATCGCAGCATCGTGCGACGCGGACTGCGCGCGCTCGCGGCTACCACCAAGCCGGGGCTGCGCGCACTGATGGCCGTCGCGCGCATCGAGCCGGGCAAGCTGAACGAGCGCGCTGTGGGCTTCGGACTGGCGCCCCGCATCAACGCCGCCGGACGCTTGTACCACGCCGACGCGGCGCTCGAGCTGATCCTCACCGAGGACCGCCCGCGCGCCGCGCAGATCGCGCAAGAGCTCGACAGGGCCAACAGCGAACGAAGGCAGACGGAGCTTGCGATCCGCCTGCAGGCGGAAGCGCAAATCGCGAGTCTGGATCGGGCGGAGAATCGCTCGGCCTATGTACTTGCCGGCGAGGACTGGCATCGCGGCGTGACCGGAATCGTCGCGTCGCGGTTGGTGGAGCGTTACCGCAGGCCTGTCGTACTGGTCTCGCTCGAAGGCGACAGCGCGCGCGGATCTGGGCGCAGCATCGATCGCTATGACCTGCTCGCAGGCCTCACCGCGTGCGACGAGCATCTCGTGCGCTACGGCGGTCACAGCGCCGCCGCCGGCGTTGAGCTGCAGCGCGAGCAGATCGAGTCTTTTGCGGCGGCGCTCGACACCCACGCGGCCCAGGCGCTTTGCGCCGACGACCTGCTCGAGCGCGAGCGCGTCGACGCGCTCGTCGACGGTAGGCAGCTCGGGATGGGGCTGGCCGAGGAGCTGGCCCGACTGGCGCCCTTTGGCAAGGGAAACCCGACCGTCTCGCTGATGCTCTCGGGAGCCTCGCTGCGCGACGTGCGGCCAATGGGCGAAGGCAAGCACGCTCGCTTCACGATCGAGTCCGACGGCGTGCACGCGCGTGCGGTCGCCTTCGGCAACGACGGCAAGCTCGGCGTCGCCGAAGGCGAGCCGGTCGACGCGACATTCGTGCTGGAGGTCAACGAATGGCGCGGTGTGAGTGAGCCACGATTGGTCCTGCGCCACGTTCAGACCGCGCGAGCGCAGCCGCCGCAGATCGGCCCGCCCGAGGTCGCGCCCGTCGTGGAAGCTCTCGAGCGAGCTCAGACACTCGAGCGGCCGACCGATCCGCCGGCCCCGATAGCCTCGCCCGTCGTGGGAGAGCTCGTCCTCTTCTGACCTGGATGCTTCGCCCTTAGCGGCGTTTCGCCGCCGTCGAGCCCGGACATCGGCGATGGAGGCTACGCTTTATACATGTCTGAGACCATCCGCAGCCCGATCGACAATGCGCCGTGGCCGACCAGCACTCCGCGCGTGCGCCGCGCGGAGCTGAGCAAGCTCGAGCGCCAGCTGCTCGACGACCTCTTTGCGATCGTCTCAGAGCATGCGGCGGACGCGGCAGTCGAGATCGATCGCGAACGTGTGGAAGATGCGTTCGTATTCGCCTGCGAGCATCACGCGGCGCAGCGGCGCAAGTCGGGCGAGGACTTCATCGTGCACCCGGTCGGTGTCGCGCGGATCTGTGCCGGTATGCGCCTCGATACCGAGACGCTGTGCGCCGCGCTGCTGCACGACACGGTCGAGGACACCTCCGCCTCGATCGAGGAGGTGCGCGAGCGCTTCGGCGAGGAGATCGCCCAGATCGTCGACGGCGTGACGAAGCTGACCGGCATCACCTTCCAGTCGCGAGACGAGGCGCAGGCCGAGAACTACCGCAAGATGATGGTCGCGATGGCAAGCGACGTGCGGGTCATCTTGATCAAGCTCGCCGATCGCTTGCACAACATGCGCACGATCGATGCGATGCCGAAGCAGAAGCAGTTGGAGAAGTCGCGCGAGACGCTTGAGATCTACGCGCCGATCGCTCATCGCCTCGGTATCCACGCGATCAAGTGGGAGCTCGAGGATCTTGCCTTCGCGACGCTTCACCCACGCAAGTACCGCGAGATCAAGGAGCTTGTCTCCCAGCAGCGCGAGGACCGTGAGCGCTACGTGGCCGAGGCCGGCGCGTATCTCGCGGCGGAGTTGCAGACACTCGGCATCTCCGCGCAGATCGCCGGGCGAGCCAAGCACTTCTACTCGATCTACTCGAAGATGACCAAGAAGGGGCGCGAGTTCAACGAGATATACGACCTCACGGCGATGCGCGTCGTGGTCGAGTCGGTGAAGGACTGCTACGGGGCGATCGGCGTGATCCACTCGCTGTGGAAGCCGCTGCCGGGACGCTTCAAGGACTTCATCGCGATGCCGAAGTTCAACATGTACCAGTCGCTGCACACCACCGTGATCGGGCCCGAGGGACGGCCGCTGGAGATCCAGATCCGCACCCGCTACATGCACGAGATGGCCGAGTATGGCGTGGCCGCGCACTGGATGTACAAGCAGCGGCCACAGCCCTCGCAGGCTGGGCCTGATGACGATGCGAAGATGAAGTGGCTGCGCTCGATGCTCGACTGGCAGAAGGAGATGTCCGACCCGCAGGAGTTCATGGAGAGCCTGCGCATCGACCTGTTCGAGGACGAGGTGTACGTGTTCACGCCCAAGGGCGAGGTCAAGTCGCTCGCCGCGGGCGCCACGCCACTGGACTTCGCCTACGAGGTGCACACCGAGATCGGCCACCGTTGTGTGGGGGCGCGCGTGAACGGCAAGATCGTGCCGCTGCACTACGAGCTGCGCTCGGGAGACATCGTCGAGATCCTGACCGCCAAGCGCGATCGCGGACCATCGCGGGACTGGTTGGCGATGGTCAAGACGACGCGGGCGCGTAACAAGATCAAGCAGTGGTTCAAGGCGGAGTCGCGTGAGGGCACCGAGCACACCGGGCGCGAGCTGTTGCAGGAGCACCTCAAGAAGCAGGGACTGCCCGCACAGAAGATCACCGGCTCGGCGCTGCTCGCCGACGTGATCCGCGAGATGGGCTATCGCAAGGCAGACGATTTCTACATCGCGCTCGGCGCCGCGAAGATCTCGCCGAAGGTGGTCGTCAACAAAGTGCTGCAGCGCCTCAAGCAGGGTGAGGCTGCCGATGGCGACACGAGCGCCAGCGATCTGCTGCGAGTCGGTCGTCCGCGCCAGCGGCCCACGAGCTCCTCCGGGCAGTACGGGATCAGGGTGGACGGGGTGGAGGACGTGATGCTGCGCTTGGCCAAGTGCTGTCGTCCCGTGCCCGGCGATCCGATCGTCGGCTATATCTCGCTCGGGCGCGGGATCACGATCCACCGCAAGGATTGCCCCAACGCGAAGCTGCTCCAGCGCAATCCGGAACGCTTCACCGACGTGGGCTGGGAGGGTGACCAGGAGACCTCGTTCGTCGTCGAAATCCACATCGACGCTTGGGATCGTCACCGTCTGCTCGAGGACCTCTCGAGGGCGTTCTCGGAGTCGGGCGCCAACATCCTCGAAGCACGTTGTCTGTCCAGCCCGCCGATGGTCAAGAACCGTTTCGTCGTCGAGCTCGCCGACACGCAGAGCCTCAAGGGGGCAATCTCGCGCTTGCGCAACACCGAGGCCGTGTTCGACGCCTACCGAGTCACGCCCGGCGGCACCGGCTAGCACGAGCTTTGTCGCGAGCGTAGCGGGACAACCTGTGGGCTCGGCTGGACGCGTCAGGCTTTGGCGCGGGATGGGACCCTAGGAGATGACGCTTAGCGCACGCGGGAGCACCGAGTAGCGCGCGTGCATCACCTCTCCAAGGTAGTCGCCATCCACCTGCAGCGGCAGCGCCTGCCCGTCGGTGGAGGAGACGGTCAGCTCGAGCGACTCACCCAGCGGCGTGACCTGACGATGACGGGCGACACGCGCGCGCTTGGAGAATGCACGGAAGGCGATCGAAGGCATGTCAAGTGGTCTGGCGCGACGCAGGACGGAGGTCTCGAGCATGCCAGATTCGAGCTGGGCACTTTCGGCCACCTCGATCGGGCGCTCCTTGAAGTAAGTGAACGGCGAGCCGTTCTGGATGATCGCGGTCACGCCGCTGTAGCGGTCCTCGCCGAGCTCGACCTCCAGGCGCGGTGGTTTGACGATGTAGCGGCGCGTGAAGGTGCTGACCGCCGCCCAGGTGAAGTAGTAGGCGCCAAAGCGGGCCTTCAGGTGCGGATTGGAGTCCACGCGCTGGACGACGCTTGCGTCGAGGCCGAGCCCGGAGGCGAACGTGAAGCAACGGCCGTTGACCACGCCGAGATCGACCTTGCGCGGCTGCCAGTCATCGGCCATCGCGAGCAGATGCTCGGTCGCGTCGACCAGCTCGCCCGGGATGCCGAGGATCTTGCCGTACACGTTGGCCGAGCCGCCGGGCAGGCATGTCAGCGGCGTGGGCGAGCCCTGCAGGCCATTGGCGGCTTCGTTGACGGTGCCGTCGCCGCCGAAGGCGACGACCACGTCGTAGCCCTCGTGCGCGGCCTCGCGGCACAGCTCGATCGCGTGACCGCGCGCCTCGGTGTCGACCGCGTCGACCTCGTAGCGTCCCTGCAGGGCGTAGACCACGAGGTGGCGCAAGCGGTCGGAGACCGTCGTGGCGTACGGATTGACGATGATCAGCATCCGCTTCTTCGTCGCCGGCGTTATCGGCTCGAAGACGTCCGTCGCCTCCACGGGGGCACGGTCGCCGGAGTTTGCGTCCGGCCTGTCGGGGGCCACTCCGGTCTGCTCGGGACTCATGCCGCTACTCACGCAAGCCCGTACACCGCCCACATCGATGCGTTACCAGTCGGCTTGCCGACCCTCCTCGAGCGGACACGCAAAGCTCTGTGCGGGGGTCTTGTGTTCCGTCGTCGAGCCTCGTATACTCCACCCTCACATAGCTGAACACATCCAGAGGGGTGGAGGGACCTGGCCCAGTGAACCCCCGACAACCACCGCGTGACAGCGGCAGGTGCCAATTCCAGAGAGATGTGTGGCGGGCTTCCAGTCTTTGCCACACGGTTCACCGGCGAAGACGAATTCATGGAAGGAGCCCCTTATGGCTGTCACACACCTCAGATGCAGGGAGTGCCGTACCGAGTATCCGCTGGAGGCGCTGTACGTTTGCGAGCGTTGCTTCGGGCCGCTGGAGGTTGCCTATGACCACAGCCGCCTCGGTGGCGACATCGACGGGCTGCGCCGGCGTATCCAGGCGGGCCCGCAGAACATCTGGCGCTACGCGGACTTTCTGCCCGTGGTGGATGGGCCTCCGGGGCCCTCGGGTCGCTTGGCTTCGCGTACCGGCCTGCCGGCCGGCTGCACGCCGCTGATCAAGGCCGACCGGCTGGCAAGACACCTTGGCTTGCGCGAGGTGTGGGTCAAGAACGACGCCGCCAATCCGACCCACTCCTTCAAGGATCGCGTAGTGTCGGTCGCTACCGCCCGTGCGCGCGAGCTGGGCTTCAAGACGATTGCCTGCGCCTCCACCGGCAACCTCGCCAACTCCGTCGCCGCCCATGGGGCGGCGCTGGGACTCGAGTCCTACGTTTTCATCCCGGCCGACTTGGAGGAGCAGAAGATCCTCGCGACCGGCATCTACGGCACGAAACTGGTTGCCGTGAAGGGCAACTACGACGACGTCAACCGGCTCTGCACGGAGCTCTCCGCGGAGCGCGACTGGGCCTTCGTCAACGTCAATCTGCGCCCCTACTACGCCGAGGGCTCGAAGACGCTCGCGTATGAGATCGCCGAGCAGCTCGGCTTCGAGCTGCCGGACCGTTGCGTCGTGCCGATCGCCTCGGGCTCGCTGTTCACGAAGGTGGCCAAGGGCTTTGCCGAGTGGCGCGAGCTGGGGCTCATAGAGGACCCCTCCCGCCCGGCGCCGCGCATGAACGGCGCGCAGGCCGACGGCTGCTCCCCGGTGGCCTCGGCGTTCGCGGCCGGTCATGACGTGTGCAAGCCGGTCAAGCCCGACACGATCGCCAAGTCGCTTGCGATCGGCAACCCGGCGGACGGTCCGTACGCGATCGAGGAGGCGCGTCGCAGCGGCGGCGGCATCGACTCGGTCTCAGACCAGGAGATCCGCGAGGGCATCGCGCTGCTGGCACAGACCACCGGCATCTTCACCGAGACCGCCGGCGGCGTCACGACAGCCGTGCTCGCGAAGCTCGCCGCACGCGGTGACATCGATCCCGACGAGCGCGTCGTACTCGTCATCACCGGCGAGGGGCTGAAGACCCTCGACGCTGTGCGCGGCACGTTCGAGTCGCACGAAATAGACCCCTCGGTCGAGCAGTTCGAGACGCTTGTGGAGCAGGCTCCCGTCAACGCGACAGGCACGCCCGCGGCGTTCGCGGGCGCCGGGAGCTGAGCGCGATGGGCGTGACGGTCAAGATCCCCACCCAACTTCGCGCGGCCGCGGGCGGAGAGAGCGAAGCGCAGCTCGAAGGCGCGACGGTGCGCGAGGTGCTCGACAGCCTGTACGAGCGCTACGACGGCCTCAGCGAGCGCTTGGCCGACGAGAGCGGCTCGCTCAGGCGCTTTGTGAACGTGTACCTGAGCGGCGAGGACATTCGCTTTCTCGATGGGCTCGACACTCCTGTCGACGACGGCGCCGAGCTTACGATTCTGCCGGCGGTCGCCGGGGGCTAGCACGTTTGGCCGGCGTACTGCGGCGTCCTCACCCTTCGCTCACCCCTCGGGTACAGACGGTCGCTCGGTGTGCAGAGCACACTTCGCGAAACTGCCTTGTGCCGCGATAGGGGTGCGTTCTTGCATTGCTTTGAGCAACGATGCTCTGGAAGCTGGTCTGATGACCGGCGAGGGTCGTTCAGCGAGCGGTGCTACCGGTCACGTGTTGCGCGCGCGCGCAGAGCATGCGCTGCCTGCGCTGCCGGCGGCGTCGAGCCGCTGACGCCGACGGTGGACACGAGCCCGGCGGCACACATGGCACCGATCGTGATGGCGCGCAGGCGCTTCGGCGTTAGCCAGCCGAGATTGTGGGTTTGCAGCCACGTGCGCAGCCCACTGGCCGCGGAGGCGGCTGCCATTGCGCATCCGACGCACATCGGACGAGCATAAACCGCTTGGAGGTGATATGCGGCACATTCGAGGAGGCCGGCAGAGGCGGAGCACATCGCAGAGGCGTTGCTCGTATATTTACATCACGACGGCGACCCAAAGGCTTGTGGATATCGAGATATCGGAATGCACAGCCTTCCATCTCCAGCCACCGGCTGAGCTCGGACGAAGCGACGTTGAGGGTGTGGACGTTGGCATTTCTGGAAGCCATAGCTGAGCATCTGACCGCCGATCTGATCTGGGTATGCCTGGTCTCGGCGGTGGTAACCCGTGGCGTCTTTCGGACGGCGTGGCGACCCGTCGTCATCACCACGCTCTTCAGACGCCACACTACGATCCGCTTCTCGGCATCCGCGATCTTGCGGGTTCAGTTAGGGAGCGACTTCCTGATGGCGATGACGGACGCCCGCGGTCAAGCTCCGCCCTACTGGGCTCCTTTTGGCGGCGTGATCAAGTGTCGGCCCTCCGCGCTACGCGGTCTCAACGACCTCGAGGTGCAGACCGACTGGCTCTCAGATGCCGAGGAGGACATGGATCGCGACCTTCGCGTGAAGATGGTAGGCCATAAATTCTGGAGGTTCATCCGCTGGTATTGGAGCGGCGAGGGACGTGAGTCCCCTACCGAAGCGCTTTGCAGAGAGCTGAAGGAGGAGCTCTCGGAGCTGGGGCTCGACGCGCTCGTTCGCCAACTGAGCGACCTCGAGTTTCAAATCGACGCCGTCAAGACGACGGGTCTGTTCCGACAGGACGGGATCCTTCACTATCGCCTGTTCTACGTGATGGACATCGTCAGTCCCAATGTCGAGGCCTTCGAGCGGGAACTGCTCGATCACCGACAACTGGGGCGATTGGAGATGGTGTCATCGGAGGAGATCGATCGTGGAGCCCATGGCGGCGTGGCGGTGGGCGGTCACAGCGCGTTCCTGCTTCCAGCCGGGAAGTATCTCCACAGACAACCCTCGTACAAGTAGCCGACTGCTGCCCGCGGTAGTCCGCGAGCGCGCCCGGCAAGATTCGAACTTGCGACCTTCCGCTCCGGAGGCGGACGCTCTATCCACTGAGCTACGGGCGCAAACGGTCGCCGTCTCGACGCTGCCGTTGCGCTCTGAGCTTAGAGCGTATTCGCTTCGTTGTGGAACCGCAGGTGCGCGGATGCAGGCACTGCGACAGCGCGAGCCGTCCCATGCTCGTGCCTGCGAGCCTGCGGACGGGCGCTCGCCGGCGCTACCGTTGCGCGCATGGACCTCTCGCTGTTCTTCGCGGGCACCGGCGGCTCGGTGCCGAGCCCCCGGCGTGGGCTGCCCGCGATCCTCGTGCGCCGAGGTGGCGACCGCCTGCTGTTCGATTGCGGCGAAGGCACACAGCGCCAGCTGATGCGCTCGGTGGGGCTTGCGGATGTCGGTTGCGTGTTCATCACGCACTTCCACGCCGACCACTGGCTCGGGCTGCCGGGGATGCTGAAGTCCTTTGCTCTGCGAGAACGCGAGCAGCCGCTGGCCATCTACGGGCCACGCGGGCTGGGACAGATGATGGAGCAGACGCGCTTCATCTACGGGCGGCTGCCGTACGAGCTGCGCGTGTGCGAGCTCGAACCCGTTGACGACGTCGCGTTCGACGGCTATGCCGTGGCACCCGTTCCCGTCAGCCACCGCAGCAACAACGCCTATGGCTACGCGATCGTCGAGGACTCCCGCCCGGGCCATCTCGACCCACTGCTGGCCGCAAAGCTCGGCGTGACGCCAGGGCCCGACTTCGGCAAGCTCACGCGCGGAGAAACGGTCGCCGGGGTGAGACCGGAGCAGGTGATGGGACCCGCACGCGAGGGTCGCAAGATCGTGATCTCGGGGGACACCACGCCGTGCGAGATGCTCGTGCTGGCAGCGCACGAAGCGGACCTGCTCGTGCACGAGGCGACATTCGCCGAGGAGGAGCTCGTACGAGCGCGCCAGACCGGCCATTCCACCGCGATGCAGGCAGCCCAAGTCGCGCTCGACGCGCAGGTGCGGCTGCTGGCGCTGACGCACATCTCGACGCGCTACCCGGGCGGGGACCTGCGCGAAGAGGCGCGCTCGCTGTTCGCCGCAACAGAGGCCCCACGCGACTTCGACACGATCGATGTCCCGTTCCCCGAGAAGGGCCCTGCACAGCTGATCCGTTGGTCGAGTCGGCGCGAGCGGACAGTCGAGCCTTCGAGCGAGACGA
>DATHNH010000071.1:0-3464 GCA_035486255.1 Solirubrobacteraceae bacterium
AACGCTTTCCTCCAGCTGAATCCGAACGACGCTGCGAGCGAGCGTCTCTGCTTGCTCGACGCTGTGCTTGCCAAGCCTATTTCGAGGGACGCGTACCGGCCGCCGCGGCAGCCTGCGCCCGGTCTCGCCGCCTGCGTCCCACCATCGCGGCGATCGATAGCCCGGCGATCGCGACGAACAGGCCGAGCAGGATCCCCGGCGCCAAGCCGAGACCGCCAAATGGCAGCGCTACGAGCTCGACGACTCCCAGCCCAAGCGCAAGCAGCGCGATGACAAGAGCGATTATCAGCAGGATGCCGCGCAAGCGCGCGAGGATTCCCGCACTGGCGGGCGGAATCAGCAGCCCCATGGCGCGCAACGCAAACATCTGACGGGCGCTCGGGGGAGTCTGGCCGAGACGCTCGACCGCGCTCTTGAGGTCGCCCGCCCGACGTTCGGCAAGTGCCAGCGACGCGTCGGCCATGCGCCTCAGCTGCATCCGTTCTTGCGGACGGGCCGCGGCGATAGCCCGCTGGAAGTAAGCGCGTGCCTGCTCAGCGTCGAACCGCTCGGAGGCGCGCGCACCGAGTATCGCGAGCGCCGCGGACTTGTACTTCGTCTCCGTCTCGAGCTCCTCGTCGCTACGCTGCTCGAGCGCTTCGATCGCCGCCTGAGCGCCACGCTGTTCGACGCGGATCTGTCGTTGCTTGGGAGCCATGACGGCTCATTCTATGGCGGGCGGTCCTCAGGCGCTATTCTCGCTGGTCCCGGGCTACTCGAGAACGATGCGTCGAATCACCTCGCACATATCACTGATCGCGGTGCTCGCCGCCGTGTGCCTTTGCGCTCCGGCAGGCACGTATGCAGCCACGGGCTCCAGCCCGTCCGTGAACAAGGCAGAGCTCGACAAGGCCGTCCAGGAAGCGCTCGCGAAAGCCAAGAGCGGCGCGGGAGCGGGGACCGCGGGCGCACAGAGCGGTGCGGCAGCCGGCGCGTCCAGCGGAAGCCTTGGGTCCTCTGAATCCTTCTCGAAACTGACCGGCAAGGGCGAAGAAGAAGAAGCCGCGAGCACCCCGACCACCGCGACTACATCCTCCAACGCTTCTTTGAGCAGCATCTCAACCGGGGTCGTCATACCCGTCGGCATCATCTGTGTGCTGCTCTTGGGGGGAATCGCTTTCTTCATCTTGCGCGACGCCCGCAGCGTTGCTCCAGTCGGCGACGGCCTCGGCAGCAACAGCTCCGCGGCAGATCACGCTGCCCGCCGACGCAGGCGCCGCGCAAAAGCCAAGGCGGCGCGTCAGCAGCGCAAGCGCAACCGCTGAGCGAGCTACAACGAGCTAACGCCGAACGATCGAGCGAGCCACGACACGGCGCGACGGCGTGCGTACGCGCGGCGGGGATGGAGCGCTCGGAGAGCCGTGGGGCCCGCGGCGTGGCCTGTGAGGCAGCGGAAGCCTTGGGTGAGGCCCGGCGGGAGAGCCAACACGAGTCTTGCTGCCGCCTTCGTCCTCGCCCGTGTCAGACTCGGGAGGGCCCTGATCCTCGAGCACATTCATCGCGGAGTCCGAGCGAATGGGAATCCAAACCATCAGCGAGGCGATCACGAGCTTGACGAGCCCTATCAGCCCAAGCAACAGCCAAAGAGACATAGCTCCGATGCTACTACCATGGCTCGTCGAGGCAAAGGTGGGCGAGGCATCCCAAACCCACGTCCCACCGGACTCGATTTGGGCTGACTCAGCTCGCGGTCACCTGTACGGTGACGGTCCCGACCGCCTCGCCTGCGCTGAACGCGCCACTGGCGAACTGGCTCAGGAACTGTACGCCGGCCGAGGACAGCGAAAGTGACAGGTTCGCAAGCGTCATCGCCGCGCCATGGACCACGGGGTGTACGCCTTTGAGCCTGACGCCGGCAAAAGCGAACGTCGGGGGGCTGACCTGTTGAGAGGTGAAGCTCAATGTCGGCGCCGAATTCAGGACCAGGGAGGGTTCGGAGATGGTGGAGTTGCTTTCCGAGCTGAACAGACCGGGCACGCTAAAGCTGGTGGCGAGTGTGATCCCGCCCGTGGCAGTTATGGAGCCAAGCCCGCTTGCGGGATTCAACTTCCCGCCCGAGAGGGGGAAGACAAAGCCAGACGCGAGCCCTCCCGTCGCGGGGCTCACCACCGTAACGCTCACTTTCGCCTTTTCGAGAGCCTGTACCGCCCTGGTGTCGAACATCAGCGTCTCCGTACCAGCCGCGATCTTGACGCTCGCCACTTTCTTGACCGTCTTCTTCCTCGTCCTGTGTTTTTTGGTCTTCTTGCCGGCTTGAGCCGGCGCCGCGGCGGCAGTCGGCACGCTCAGCGCCGTCGAGGCCCCAAACGCAAGCAGCGAGATCGTCGAGACGAGC
Source organism: Solirubrobacteraceae bacterium (assembly GCA_035486255.1). Lineage (GTDB taxonomy): Bacteria > Actinomycetota > Thermoleophilia > Solirubrobacterales > Solirubrobacteraceae > Palsa-744. The sequence goes on from DATHNH010000071.1 coordinate 2,375, forward strand.
GCGACCTGTGCGTAAATCATTCGAATCATGCGGGGAGCCTCCTTTGTACTGCTTCAGAGAGAGCAAGGCCGCCGAGCGCTCATCGAAGCGACTACGCTAGTCGGCGAGTCAGGCATGCTAACCCGAGTCAGGTTTCAACCTCGGCGTCCCACCGAAGGTCGACGGGAAAACCCAACGACGACGGGCACACGAGCGCGTAAGCATCTGGACAACCTGTACAGGACAGAGGACGGCTGAGACAGGCCGTGGGACGCAATCTCATCCTTAGGTTTACATAACATACATTATCGAGCATTTATGGGTAGTGGATCAGTTTGAATCCGGATCAGCCGTATATCTTGCTGGTCCACATCCCGGCGCCAGTATCGTCCCCCGAGACTGTGGTCTACGGCTCTCCGGCATTCGTGCCGTCGTGTTCCACGGCCTCGGGGGCGCCCCGACCAGCTCGATTCCCTCCATAGTTTCGAGCCGATGAACGATAGGCCATTGACCGGCGGTTCTAGAGTGGATCAGTTTGAAACCGAGGACGGAGGATGACGTATATCATTCTGTCCGAGAGGTCTATATTCTAGGTTGAAGAAATCATATGTGCGCCCGGAGGGAATCGAACCCTCGACCTTCCGATTCGCAGTCGGATGCTCTTGGACCAGGCGAAAGCCTAGACGCTAACCACTGAGCTACGGGCGCATGGTTATGAGTCCGCTGCTCGGTAGGCAGCCGGTAAGCTGTTGAGTCCTACCGAGCAGCGTGGCTCCACCAGCAGCTTTCGCTGCGCCCCAAATCGTAAGGGTCGTTGCGGCGGCAACCACGAGGTCTAGTCCAGTAGTCCGGCGATCTCGTGAAGACTCCACTTATGATCGGTGACGCCAGCAGCCATGGCGGGTGTCACACCTAGTGTTTGATGGATTCGCCCGAAGTTGTAGTGCATGTAATGAAGGCTGACGGCGTGGGCTACGTTCTCGATCTTCTTGCTGAACCCGTTGGTTAGGCGCGTGAACCGGCGCATCCCCATCCGCATCGTGAGGTTCTGGCGCTCCACATAGCTTGTGCTGATGCGCTCTGCATCGGGGTCGCCTAGCCGGATCTTGAC
>DATHNH010000072.1:0-10281 GCA_035486255.1 Solirubrobacteraceae bacterium
ATGCTGTTGGAGGACGAGCGCCTTTCCTTCTGCGCTCACCACTTGCGCAACGTGCGTCGCTACCGCGAGCATCTCCTCTCAGAGCCAGAGGAGAAGATCCTCGCCGAGAAGTCCGTCACCGGCGCCGGTGCATGGTCGCGCCTGTTCGACGAGCTCACTTCGGCAATCGAGGTGCGCCTGGCTGTCGGGGCGGGCAACGACGGTGCACAGGGGGGTGTTGCCCGACAGGATATTGATGCGACACGAGAGAGCGACGCCGCACAGGCGCAGGGTGTCGGCGGCTCCGCCGAAACGGTCGCCCTCGATGTGGCGCTCAGTCGGTTGGTGCTCTCAGACCGCGAGCTGAGACGTTCAACCGCCCAGGCGGTCACCGAGGCGCTCAGCCCTGGTTTGCGCACACGTGCTTACCTGTTCAACACGCTCCTCGCCGACAAGGCCACGGATGATCGCCTGCGCCGCTATCCGAGTTGGCTGGCGGCCCGCAACCTCTCAAACGAGGCGAGCGACGAGTCTGTGCAGGCTTTGATCGAGGCGGTTCGCGCCCGTTACGAGCTGCCGCGGCGCTGGTATCGCCTGAAGGCCAAGCTGATCGGCGTCGAGCGGCTTGCGGACTACGATCGCATGGCGGCCGTCACCGAGGACGAAGTCACCTACTCGTACGCGCACGCCCGCGAGCTTGTGCTCGACTGCTACTCGTCGTTCTCGCCGAAGCTCGGCGATGTCGCCAGGGGCTTCTTCGACGGGCGTTATATCGATGCTCCCGTGCGCCCTGCAAAGCGCGGTGGAGCATTCTGTGCCTCGGCAGTGCCCTCGGTGCATCCCTATGTGATGCTCAACTACACGTCGCGACGGCGCGACGTGCTGACGCTGGCCCACGAGCTTGGCCACGGCGTCCACTTCGCGCTTGCCGCCGGGCAAGGCATCTTTCACCAAGCCACCCCGCTCACGCTCGCCGAGACCGCGTCGGTATTCGGCGAGACGATCGTGTTCGGGCGGCTGCTCGAAGAGGACAGCACGCCGTCCTCGCGACTGGCGTTGCTCGCGGAGAACATCGAGGGCGCGCTTGCCACGGTGTTCCGTCAGGTTGCCATGAACCAGTTCGAGAACCTCGTGCACACCGCACGGCGCGAGCAGGGTGAGCTGTCGGTCGAACGCTTCGGCGAGCTATGGGTGGAGAGCCAGGAGGAGATGTTCGGCGACTCGGTCGAGATCAGCGAGGGCTACCGCTCGTGGTGGTCCTACATCCCGCACTTCATCGGCTCCCCCGGCTATGTCTACGCCTACGCCTACGGCCAGCTGCTCGCGCTGTCCGTCTATCAGCGCTACGAGCAGCGCGGCGAGGAGCTGGTGCCGCGCTACCTGGAGTTGCTCGCCGCCGGTGGCTCGCGCTCACCCGAGGAACTAGGCCGGATCGTCGACATCGATCTCGCCGATCCCGGCTTCTGGGACGCGGGCCTGGACTTGGTCGAGCGCCAGTTGCTGGCCGCCGAAGAGGCGGCGCGCGACGCCGGGCGGGTGTAGAGGGCCTGCAAAGCCGTCTACACCGGTTCGATTCCGGTCGTCGCCTCTCTTGCGAACCCCCTGCAAAACCGCCACCCTTCTCGCGACAAAGCACCGCCGCTCGTATGGCGCGAGGTCGGATTCCCCACAAATCCCCCACAAGGGGCGTATGCACGGCTGCGCTCCGCCGCGCACATGGAGCGCCCACGACGGCGCGCCCGGCCTATCCGCCAGGCGCGCCAGACGGTCTTACGTCCTCCAGTCAGGAGGTGCGTCGGCGCGCTTCGGAGGCGCGGCGCACCTCCCGCATTCGGGGCGCGCAATAGGGCTGGCCCGGGGCCTTCGGCGCCCCACAGTGAGGACAGCGCCCGGGATAGCGGGCGGGACGCCCGCCCCGCCTAGCCGGCATCGCGACCACATCGGCGCGGTCGGAGCTGCGGCCGAACACCTCGGTGATCTTCGCGCCGTGCTCGGGCCTCGGTTCGTAGTGCAGGTAGCGCATCGTGGTCCTGACGTCAGCGTGGCCCATCCACTGTCGGAGCATCTCGATGTCGACATCGGGATGGCGGATCATCTGGGTGCCGAACGTATGCCGCAGGTCGTGGTAGGTGATTCGCGGCAGCCCCGCCCGTTCGCATGCGCTGATGAAGCGACGATAGAGGTTGACCGCGCTGATCGGCTCGTTCTCAGTGCCGTCCTCGACGAATACGTGCATCGGCTCGCCGTGCGAATCATGCGTGGGACGGCCGTGGCAGCGTCGCCACAGCACCTCGCGCACGTTCGCGGACGTCGGCACCGCGCGGACCCGGTGGCTCTTTGTCCCGGCCGCGCCGCCGCGAATCGTGAATGCGTCCTCGACCCGGATCAGTCCGCCGTCGGCATCGAGGTCGCAGTTGATGATCTTCAGACCCACCTGCTCGGACTGGCGAAGCCCGGCCTCCGTCGCGAGCGTGTAAAGGTCGAGGTCGCGGTCGCTGTAGGCATGGGCCCTCAGCCGCTCGACCTGCGCGGGTGTGTAGACGTGCAGCTTGTCGGAATCGGGTCTCGGCGCCGTCCACTCCCAGACCAGCGCGACCGATCCCTGAGCCGTGCCGAAGATCCCCCGGATTACGCGCCGATAGTGGTTAAGAGTGTCGGCCGCGCGGTCTGCGTCGAGCAACTCCTCGTACACCCCCAGGACGCGCTGCTCGGTAAAGGTCCCGAGCTGACAGTCGTCCCAGGTCTTCCCGGCCCTCCACAGTCGCCGTCCGAGTCGCTGCCCGATGCGCTGGTACCCGTGCAGCGTCGATGTACGCAGACGCTTCTCCCGCGTACAGCGAGCAATGAAGTCCGCCCGCGCCTTGGCGAAGCTCTTGCGAGCGCTCGGCGCCCGGCTGGACGAGTGATCGGCGAGGAACTGCTCCTTGAGCGCGATGGCCTGGCCTTCGCTGAGGTAGCCCTCCGGTGGCCGGGTTCGCTTGGTCCAAGCCTTGCCCAGCACGCGCTCGGACTGGATGCCGCTCGGGAGCCGGTAGCGCATGAGCCACACCGGCTTCGGGCGCGGCTTGCCCTTTACGTGCGTCGAAACGCCGATCGACGCCGACAAATAGGCCTTCTTAAAGGCTTGCATCGGGACTATGCCTCCTGATGTCAAGGGGTCGAGCCGCGTGCTCGACCGTCGTTCCAGAGCGCTCTCGGGGTGCCAGCCCCGGGGGCGCTCTCACACATGTAGACAGGATCCTATGCAAGCGGCGGCCGGATTACGACCCTCGCTTCTGACTCTCGAGCCACGCCTCGATGTCAGGCCAGTGGAAGCGCGGGTAGCGGCCTACCGGCACGTACGGGATGCGATTCGCGCGTGCCGCCTTCTTGACCCACGACGGGTGCACCTTCAGGCGTGAGGCGACCTCCTCCGCAGTGAGATATTCCCGAGCATCGACGGATTGACCCCCGGTCCCAAGCGTCATCGCGGTGTGCTTTCCCGCACCGGCCGACGCATGCTCAAGGCCAGCCGTTGCATGAACGTGATCGGCTTCATCTTCTTATGAGAATTGGTCACCCGGCGCTGTTTGCCTTTCGGTCGGCAACCTTAACGGCGGCTCGGAGGGGCCTCGTGGCGCAACGATGTCGGGGGCGAGTCCGACCTCGACCAGGGATGACGCTGAAGCGTCACCACCGGGGTCGTGCGTGGGATCCTGCCCTGGTGATTCCGCCTGCATACCACGGCGCCGCGGATCTACTGCTTGCGCGTGAGGACCTGCACCCGCCCCCCGTCGCGTGGGCGCCGGGCATCGCGCTCGCGGGGAGGCGCTCGAATACCTCATCGAGTCGTTCGCCCGAGCACCCGACGGCGGTGGCGGTCGAGCACCCGAGCAGCCTAGGGAGGTCGAGTCTCCTCCGGCGCTGCGTCGACGTCGAGGGGCGACCCGAGCGAACGCGGCCTCCCACGCGGCGATTCGGTTTCGCATCGATGATCTCCGTGCCCGATGTGCTGAGCGGACTCGAACATATGTTCCCATACCGAGACAAAAAAGGGGGCCGCGGATGTCGCTTCATCCTCAGCCGAGTCGGAAACGTGAACCCCCCGGGACTGGATCGGGTCGTTCCGGACCAAATCGCAGAGCTAAAGGCGGGCCGACTGGCCGGGCGCTTGCCTGCGCCGAAATCGGGTTTGCCACGGGAACCCAAGCGCGTCGGTATGTGTCGGCAACGTCGGAGATCGGCGTCGATTGATCTCGTTATCAGCGGGCCATTCATTAATGCTCTCCGAGAGCTCCGGTGCTGTCGAGGACGCGACGACGATCGTCAGCCGTGCCGATCACGCTCCTGGCATCGTTCGACGGGGCGACGAGAATCGAACGGCAGTTAGAGCCCGCATGCGACGGGCCGGTGGCCCGCGCGCGCCGCGAATCGCGCCGTTAAATGCGAAAGACCGCCCGGCACCCGCAGGCCCAGGCTGACGGGCCTCGAGAGCGCGCTCGGGAGACAAAATGACCAGTGATCTGCGTGCCCATGTAGCTGCTTGTGTCAACGGAGCTGCTTGTCTGGGCCGCGTCCCTCTGTGTAACTTTCAACCCGGTTCGGAGTCCAGCGGGCGCTCCGCTCATGTGCCTTCTCGGCGTCCCGACGTGTGCCACGATCGCCCCCCTTCCCCCATTGCGAGGATCTCAAGCGGGGAGCTGTCTTTGCCCCAAACAGCAACGGCGATTGGCGCCCCGGTGTCGGCGGTCGCTGCGGCTGCGGCATGTGCGCGCGCGGGGGTCGGCACCGCAAGGACGACCAGCGGACTGCTTGCGCTGAGAACGCTTCGTGGTATCGCCTGTGCGTAGCGGGTCGCCTTATCGCGTAGCCGCACGACGGGCTCGGTTGCGCGATCGAGCTCGAGGAGGATGTGCAAGGGCGCCCGCGAAGGAAGACACAGGACACCGTAGCCATCGGGCATGATCGCGCTGCTAAAGAGTTGGTGTGCGGTGCGCTCGCCGTACCACTCGCTCAATACGCCCCCCACGGCGACTGCTTCTTGAGCCAGGCGAGCGAAGAACTCATTGATCTCGATGTGATGACGGAGCTTGGCCGAGTTCGCCAACGCGAGCGCGGTCGAGTGGCGCCATTTCAAGTCACCCCGCTCGATCCCCGACAACTCGGCCACGATATGAGCGCCGGCCTCGTCCAGAATCCAGTGATGTGGCGTGCTGCCCTCACCGCGCTGCCAGGGTGGACGGAACCGATCGAGGACCCGCCACATGTACAGAGCGTGCAGCCGGGTGCGGGCTGTTCGGACGCCTGAGAAGTGCAGGCGTTGGAGTTGCTCCGTCGTGAGGACATGGTGCTCGTAGCAGTCGAGCGCGATCTGACGGTCCCGGTCGTTGAGCCACGAGGCGATCTCAACGAGCCAGGCGAGGGTTACCTTCGCAGGACGGACGCTCGGGATTTTGGGTTTGGTCATGTGACAACGTCCCGTTGTCGGCTGCATGAAAAAAGCTGATTTGCAGCGCTTTTCCTGGCCACGGGCACTCCGCTCCTAACGAGAGGGCACATCGGAAGGCAGATCGGAGGACAGATCGGAGGGCAGATCGGAGGACCGGGCGTTTACGCCTGGTTCCGGCTCTGGCTTCGGCTGTTGGTAGCGACGACGACGGGCGAATTGCTTGGCTGGCTTCCTGTCCTCGACCGCTTTTGCCTCGACCTCGTCGTACTGACTTCGGACGCGGCGGCTGACGTCTGCCTTGATCTCCTCAGCCCTCCCCGGCGTCGGCTCGACAAGCTCTTGGGTGCTGAGCGTGAATGGCCGACCGGTTTGGCCGCGCTGGCAGACTCGCACGGCCGCCGTGTACAGCGGAAGATTGGCAAGGTCGTACTCAGTGAGCTCGGGGTAGACGTCGGGTTCGAGCTGGTGGGCGTCATCCTTGCTGAGCTGGAAATAGATCTTTGTACGCGCGTTGGCCGAGATGCCCTCGCGGAGCTCGGGAGTGAGCTGGCCAAGATGCTGGTGAGCCATGCAAAGCGAGAGGCGATATCCACGCGCCTCCGCCAGCACATCGGGGATCGGGGTGGGGAGGTTGAGATAGTTCTGTACCTCGTCGATATAGAGACAGCAGTCGCGTCGCTGCTCGGGCTTGACAACCGCGCGGGCGAGCGCCGCCTGCCAGGTTCGTGCCACTACCATCGAGCCCAGTAGCCGGCTTGCATCCTCGCCTAGGGTGCCCTTCGGAAGCCGGGCGAGAAGAAGGCGTCCCCCATCGATGCAGCGCGGAATGTCGAGGGTTGTCCTTGTCGCGCAGACGATGGCCCGGACCGGCTTCCGTAGCAGGAAGACACGGAGCTTGTTCAGCAACGGTCCGGTGCTGCTGGACCGCTGCGCCTCTGAGAGCCCCTGATACCACGTCCAGAACGGTCCGAGCCCAACGGGGTCGTCGATCTGGGCAAGAAGCGCTGCCTGCCGGGCGGGATCGCTCAGCAGTAGAGGAACGTCGGCGAGCGTCGCAGGCCTGCCGTTGGCCGTCAACGTCAGCAACGTCGCCCTGAAGATGTCATCGGTCCTCGGACCCCAGTCCCGCTCAAACACTCGCTTGAAGATTGCGACAAGCTGATCGACCCCGAGGTCGCGATCGGGGTTGTCCAGCATGTTCATCGCGAGCGGCGCGGAATCCAAGGGGTCCAACAGGTCGACGTCGTCCTCTCGGCCCTCGGGTATCCGTGCTAGGAGGTCCTCCACCAGATCGCCCTTCGGATCGATCACTACGGCGCCTCTGCGCTCGCGGAAGTCCGCGAGGACCAGCTGGGCAATCAGCGTGGACTTGCCAACACCGGTCGGTCCGAGAACGTGAAGGTGCTGTCGCGCGTCTGGCACCGCGAGGTGAACCATTCGGCCGGCGGAGATCCCCAACGGCTTGCCGGCGGGGCTCAGTCCAGGCGGCGGGGAGACCTCGCGCGCACTGGCGCGTACGAGGCCCGGAATCCCGTTATCGCCAGGCAGGTGCGCAAGTGCCGCGAGCTCGCCCGTGCTCACGAGGAACGCTCGACCGCCGAGCCATCTGTCGCGCAGCTTGACCCCGGGGCGGCGCACGCCGCGGCGACGCAAGCCGACTCGGCCCTCGTAGGGCGCAAATCCCCCGATCACGGCGTCGATGCGTCCGCGGGCCGCCGCGCGCGACTCAGCATCGACCGCCACGCGAACCAGGCATCGGAAGAGCGGCTGCGAGCTCTTGTCGAGAACGTCGCGCACATCAGGGCTGATCGTCGGGTCGAGCGGGGAACGAGCCGGATGGCTTCGGGTGAGGCGGTCCAGCACTCGCGCCGTGCGGCCCATCGGAACGCCAGCCTGCAAGTGCTTTGCGGCTGCTCGCAGGCGCCGCTGCTCGCGCCTGGTCGCGGGTCGCGCCAAGACCTGCACGAGTGCACTCTGCTCGCCACGCAAACCCGACAGCTGCCCGAGGATGAGCGGCACGGGATCGGGCTTCATCTCACGGTTGAGAGCAAACCACTCTGGCCCGCTCAAAACGAGCTCTGACGCCACGCGCCACGTCGGCTGAGAGTCTGTCCGTAGGTCGACGGCTGCGACCGTCGTGCTTGCGCCAGGCCACGCTGAGGCGATCGCGCGCTCAATCAGTCCAGGCGGGATTGTCTCGGGCACCCAGATCCTAAAAATCGTGCCGCTTTCTTCAGCGGACATCTCCCAAGCCAGATGTGGCTGGCCAGTGAGGAGCCTGGCCATTTGTCCGACCAGGAGGTCGTGCAGCGCGGACCACAGCAGTAGGCCGCCTTGGGCCTGCACACTGGGCGGAACGCCGATCAGCACTATCCGGGCGCTTCTCGCAAGCCGCTGGCGACGGTCGTGGCGGATCGTCAATCCCACCAGCGCTATACCCGCCGCGGCCACGGCGAGGGCTGGTCCGATGTGCTCGAGCAGCAGGAGCGCGTGGTGGGCCAGCCACGGCAATCCCCTCAGCGAACGGTCCGGATCCTCCAGCCAGCGGAAGATCCGCGCTCGAGGACGGGCATCGTGCCTCATGGTTGGGCAGCCCACCGAAGTCGCCCGGCCGAGTATCGCTCTGGTCCGACCTGGCGATCAGCTGGCCGATCTTCCGTCGTTGCTTGCCGTCGTGTCGAAGACCTGGGGCCGATCTCGCATCCCGGTCGCGCGACAACAGCTTGCATCCATGGTCTTTGGTGTCGCGGCCGTGCATGCCTTCCTTGGACTGTCGGGTATTGGGACGGAACGCTTGCAAGCCTCACCCGAGTCCGCCGTTGACCGGCACCCTTTCGGTTGCGTACAACCCCGTAACCCGGTCGATGGCAAAAAAAGGGTGACTGAGCCCCCAGCTGGTGAACGCTGGCAACCTTACCCTTGTTTTGCCGGCCCGAATGAGTACATCTTCGTGCCTACTGCGACTTGCGGCAAAAAAGGGGTGAGGATTCACTGCCGCCCGGCGCGAACCACGAGGCCGACGTCGTGACGGGACTGCGATCGACGAAATAACCCAGTTGATTCAAGGGTGCCTCACATCCGACTTAAGACAAAGCAGGGTCGGCGGCAAAGTTGAGGGGATCCGCGGGACCGCCGATCCAGGGAGTGTTGGTCGAAGCCACGCTTTGCCCCCAAAGCGAAGCATGAGGATTAGGCTCCGGCGCCCATAAAAGAGGGGCAGACACCGCGCCAACGGTCCTGCCCCAACCTCCATGACCCAGCTCTACGCTAGCGCGCCGGCAGCCGCTGTCGGCGACTGGTCGCTGAGCCAGAACGCTGGGCTCGGGCGGCTTGCCGCTGCAGCCTGCCGCATGTAGGCATCGACCTTCAGGTTCTCGACCCCAGCCTTTCAGGGCTGGGATCCCTTTCTTCTCCGACCTGCCAGTTCGGCGGCCCGGGCATGGATCCGGTCCTCGTCGGTAATTCTGTGCCAACGAGTACCTCGCCGCTGACCTGAGCGCCGAGCCTTGCCAGTGGCCTCCAGCTCGCGAAGAAGCGCCAGTACTTGACCGGGCTTTGCCTTGCCTTGCTCAGCTATTGCCGCAGTGGTGATCCCGTCCTGGGAACTACGGAGGACCTGCTCGACTGTGTCCGCAGTCATCACCACCTTGGCCCGCTCAGCTCGCGCGCGCCTGCGAGATGACCTACTGATCCTGCGCGGTGCTGGCTTGCTCGGGGAAGCTTCGTCGGCGAGTGCCCGGCGCGCATCGGTAAGTTTGGAGATCTCGACGTTGATCGCCAGGAGCCGCGCATCGATCGACTCGACTAATTGGGTGATTGTCATGCCGCGAGGGTAGCGAGAGGCCAGACGTGATTCGCCGATCCGCCCCGAGTCAAAATCGCCGAACTCGTCGAGCCGCGTCTCCCGGCTTCTGTCCGAGGGTCCACGCAATACTGCTTGGTTCGCTCGCCTCGGCCCACGGTCGTAGGCTCGTCGCACAACGAGCCTCACGTCGCGAAATAGCCGAGAAGTCTCGACGTACGTCCCTACGAGGCGCCCTCTGCTGCAGGCTCGAAGTCGTCTCGCCGGGCCGACCGGCGCAACTCGGTTGCCAAGCCGCGCATCTCAACAAGCGAAGCCCATACCCGGCTCTTAGTCTCGATGTAATCGTCGGCCGATCCAAGCTCGAGCGCCAAAGCTTCAGCCACGTTGTGGCATCCCCATGTTGCAATCTCGCCGCGAACATGCGGATACGCAAGATTAGTCGCGACGCGGATGAGGTCTGACTCGCCCGGGCGACCTAGTCGCTGTCGGCGCATATACGGGCCGCTTGGATCCCTGATGAAAATGTGTTCAACATGGAACGGGCCGACGACGATCCCGATAGCGTCGCTTGGCATGACTGAACTCTCGGGTAACCGTTTGATCTCGAGGACATCGTCCATAACGCCCTCACCAAGCCTTGCATTGATCTCGTTGCGCTCGCGCGTTATCAGCTCGCGGAGCCGTTGATCGAACGCACCACCGTGCGCCAAGGTTCGCGACGCCACCACAACTGGCTCGATTGCCTCGCTCAACCAGGTTTCCAGTTCTCTCCACGCTTCCGTTTCCCGGACAAAATCGGTCTTTAGATTGTTGGTCTCGAATTCATCGAGGTGCAGCTCCCCTACGACTCTTGCGTTCTGCGGGTGTGCCTGGAACCCGATCTTCTCGTGACGCCGGATCACTCGTCGATGTCGGACTAGGTCGAAGCCATACCACCCGCGTTGCGACGACACAAGCAGCATTGCAGCCCAGCCTCGCACCTCGCGTCCGGATATCTCCCCTGCCAGTGGTAGCAGTGACGCCCGGTCGATCTGATGTTGTGGAGGGTCAACTGCCTGACCATTCACCT
>DATHNH010000073.1:0-17982 GCA_035486255.1 Solirubrobacteraceae bacterium
GCGAGAGCCCGAGCACGGCGCGCATGCACCTCCTCAGCATCCCCCTCGAAGCCAAGGATCGCGAGGCAGCCGCTGCCGTAGCCGCGCACACCCAGATACGCGCGCCCGAGCCTTCCCTTGGCGCCGCCCGAGCCGGCCAACGCCAGCGACATGCGCGTCTCCTGCTCGTCGGACAAGCGCGCCACGTCGGGGCTGCAATGACGTTGGGCGAGCTCGCGAAACGCATCTACGCCGGCTTCGAGATTCTCGAAGAACACGCCTTCGTAGATGCGCTCGGCGGGCGCCCGGCGCACGCGCAGCGTCAACTCGTCGATCACGCCGAGCGTACCCTCCGAGCCGATCACCAGCTCGCGCACGGCCGGACCCGCCGCGCTCGCGGGGAAGGCGGCCGGCTCGATGTCGCCGGCGGGGGCAACCATGCGCAGACCTTGCACCATCAGCTCGAAGCGGCCATAGCCGCTGGAGGCCTGTCCGGCAGAGCGCGTGGCAGCACAACCGCCGAGCGAGACGTACTCGAAGGACTGCGGGAAGTGACCGAGCGTCAGCTTGCGCGCCGCCAGCCACCGCTCCAGCTCGCGTGCCCTGGCTCCGGCCTGGACGGTGACCATTTGCGAGCGCTCGTCGAGCTCCACGACGCTTGCCATGCGACCCATGTCGAGCGCCACCACCGCGCGGTGGGAGCCCCGCAGCGGCTCGACGCCGCCAACCACGCTCGTGCCGCCCCCGAAGGGCACGACCGCGAGCGAGTCGCGTGCGCACACGGCAAGCAGGGCGTGCAACTGCTCGCGCGTGGAGGGGTAGAGCACCGCATCGGGCGCACCCGCCGGCCGGCCGGAGCGCAAGCGCACGAGGTCGGGATAGCCCTTGCCGGCCGCGTGAAGAACACGGTCGCCGTGATCGTCGCGCACTTGCTCGAAGCCGAGAACCTCGCGCAGCGTCACGAGCGCATCCGCGGGTATGGATGGGGCGTCGAGTCTGACGTTATCGAGCGCCACAGGTGGGCGCGGCCGGTCGGCCAAGCCGACCGTCTCGCGCAGGAAGCCGAGAGCGTGCGCCGAGAGACCCGGCGGATGCAGCGGATCGCCCCAGCCCCACCAGCGCATCTCAGCGGCCAACGATCCGCTCCAAGCCGTCGAGTGCTTCCTCGATCGTCGCAGCCGCCGCACGGCGCACCAGCGGGCTGCCGAAGCGCGAGATCCCACTCATGCGCAGCGATAGCGTGCTCTCGCCGCGGAAGCCCTGTAGCTCTTGGCGCAGCTCGATGCTCACCTGCGTGGCTGGACCGTCGCCCGCGAGACCGTCGCCTGTGGGCGCGTCGGCAAGCTCGATCTCCGTCTCGGCGCTCCTCAGCACACGCGCGAATGGCGTGTTCTCGACCTGTTGCGACCACAGGATCCGCCGCAGGCGCTGCGCCGCGAGCAACTCGAAGTCCGCACGCACGATTTTGCCGCTGGGCCCCGTGAGCACCTCGGTGAAGGCGTCCGGCTCGCCTGCATCCGTCAGCGTGACGGCCTCGACGCGGCTCACGCGGGGCCACCAGCGAGGTAGGTGGTGGGGATCGCCAAGCACATCCCACAGCTCCTGCCGAGTGGCGGCGATCGTGCGGCTACGCTGCACAGCCGGCACCGCCTACGCCTCGTATGAGAGCAGCGCGTGGGCCTCGTGCGGAGCCAACCGCTCGCGGCCGCCCAGAAACGCCAGCTCGACCAGAAAGCCACAGCCCACGACTTCGCCGCCGAGCGTCTCGACCAGGTCGCACAGAGCACGTGCGGTCCCGCCGGTCGCCAGCAGGTCGTCGTGCACGAGCACACGCGTACCCGGGCGCACGGCATCGCTGTGAAGCTCCAAACGGTTGGAGCCGTACTCCAGCTCATACTCGGTGCTGACCGTCTCGTGCGGAAGCTTGCCGGGCTTGCGCGCGAGCGCGAAGCCGGTGCCGAGCGCGAGCGCCAACGCCGGTCCGAGCAGGAAGCCGCGCGCCTCGGCCGCCAGCACGCACTGTACGTCGAGCGGACGCGCATACTCGGCAAGCCCCTGCACCGCCTGCGCCAGCGCGCTCGCATCTGCCATCAGCGGCGTGATGTCCTTGAACAGGATTCCCGGCTCGGGAAAGTCGGGAATGTCCCGGATCAGCGCGCGCAGATCGTCAGTCAGAGGCATGAAGGGGAGCCGGCCCGGTCCATCGATGGGGTGAGCCGAACTCGCGCGCAGGCGTATCGACGGCACGCCGAGCATCCAGGACAGCTCAGCACGCCGCGGACCGGCATCACCTTACGATCTTGCGTAGATCGCGCACCAGCAGCAGGTGCTTGAGGTGAGTGGTGACCGCCGCCAGGTTCTCCAGCGCATCGACCGCATCCTTGCGCCGTTCGGGGTTGCGCGAGCGCAGCGCCGGCGCGAGGATCTGCTGCAACAAGCTCGCCTCGCGGTCCGCAGAGGAGCGGAACACGCGCAGATTGCGCCCGCCCACGCCGTAGCGCGCGAGCTCCGATACGGCGCCCACGATCTCGCGCTCGGTCTCGTCGAAGTAGCGCACGCCGCCGCGCATCTCGCCCTTGACAACCCCGTACTCTTCGAGCTCGCGCACGAGCTTCGCGTCGGCGCCGGTCTCCTCGAGCACGTCTTCCAGCGAGTAGAGGGCGCCCTCCTGCTCGCGCACGCTCATGCTCGTGTGCCAAGCGCGCTTGCCGCCCTCACGCCCAGCGGGCCGTGGGACCTGCATATCGCCCGCGCGCCCGGCGGCGAGCTCCTGGCGGATGACCCTCAAAGGGAGGAACTCGTCGCGCTGCATCCTCAGGATCGTGCGCAGGCGCGCCACATCGCTCTGTGTGTACAAGCGATACCCCCCAGGCGTGCGACGTGGCGTCAACAGCTTCTGGTCCTCGAGGTAGCGGATCTTCGAGATCGAGATGTCGGGGAACTCCTGCACGAGCGCCTTGCACACCGCACCGATCGTCAACGCCTTCTGGCGGCCTGCCTCCCCGCTGCCGTCACCGTGACCGTTGGAGACCTCGCCGGCCTGCGTCGCCGACACGTCGGTCTCCGCCTGGCGCCGGCCTGTTTGCGGGAGCGTCGCCATCAGCATGTCTCCCAAGTCGTCCGGAGCTTCGCGCGGCAGCTGAAAGTGGACGGAGTTGCCATCAGCGTGCGTGGTAGGTCAGCTTGTACTTGCCGATCTGCAGCTCGTCGCCCTCCTCCAGGCGATGAGAATCGATCCGCGAGCGATTCACGTACGTGCCGTTGAGCGAGCCGCAGTCGTCGAGGTACCAGGTGTCGCCGCGGTTGACGAGCAGCGCGTGGTCGCGCGAGACGGTCACGTCGTCGAGAAACACGTCGGAGTCCGGGCGCCTGCCGATGCTCATGCGCTCGCGGTCGACCGGAAAGCTCTCGCCCGCTCGTCCACCGCCGGCACGGATCACGAGCGCGGGACCGTGGGCGGTCACCTCGCCGAGCTCCACCGGCACGAGCTCACCGGCCTCGTCGATCCGGTAGGTGGCGGTCACGGGCTCGCCGGCGGCGCCCTCGCCACGTGGCAGCAGCCCGCCGCAACGTGGGCAGTAGTTGGCGCCCTCGTCACTGAGAAAGCCACACTCCGGGCAGTGCAGGGCCATCGCTACAACTCGTCTGTCGAGGCTCCGCCGGCGCGGTTGGCGAGGATGTCCGACAGCCGCTTCACGTCGTCTCCGGAGATCGATACCTCGCCGTCCTTGTGCTGCTCGCGCAGGCGACTCACGAGCTCTGCGCGCAAAATGTCGATCTTGCCGTGCAAGATGCGCCGTTTGTAGGAGATCTCCATCTCCTCCTCCGTGAGCTGGCGGATCACATCCTTGAGCTCACTGTCGCTCATCGAGCCAAGGTCGGGAAACGTATCCATCGCGAGCCATCTCCTCTTGCGCAAGGATGCAGGTCTGAGCTGCCGGTCATGCTGCCATGCTGCTCATCCAGTATAGACCAAAAGGTAAAGTTGAGCTTGAGAGTATTCGGACAGAAATCGACGGACCCCGTCGCAAGCGCCACAACGCCTTCGGCGTCTTCTACGTCCTCTCCCGCAAGCGGTGCCCAGAGTGGTGTCCAGCCGAAGCAAAGCCTGCTGAGACGCCCGCGGTGGACACGCTCGGAGGCAATAGCGGCCGGGCTGATCGTCGTGATCGTCATCGCCGGCGGCGTCGCCCGAAATACGGCTATAGGCACGAACACGCATCTCTCGGCCGACGAGAACGGTTACGTCGGCAACGCCAACAGGATCCTCGCCGACGAACGCTACGCCACCTTCAAGTGGCCCCCGGGCACCTCGATCGCCTTCGCGATCGCCACACGCCTCTCCGGCTACCATTCGCTGAAGCTGACCGAACACGCGTCCGGCCCGGCGCAACACACCCAGCTGGTAGCGGGCGTGCTCACGCTGGTGCTGGTGGCGATACTCGCCTGGGTCTTCGCTGGGCCGTGGGCCGCGGTGCTCGCGACGGCGCTCGTGGCCAGCTACGAGCCGCTGATCGAGGCCACGCGCACCTTCCTCTCAGAGCCGAGCGGCGCGTTCGTATTGCTCGCCTCGGTAGCCGCCGCGATGTTGGCCCGTTCGCGCTATGGCAGCCGCAACGAGCTGTTGTGGCTGTTTGCCGCCGGCGTGATGGGCGGGATCGCGTGCCTCACGCGTAGCGACATGGCGATCGGCATGGGCGTAATCGCGCTCGCGCTCGCATTCAGCGGGCGTCCGGGCTGGCGCACGGGCCTGTTGCGCGGCGGCATCTACCTCGTGGCCCTGATGCTCGTGCTCTCCCCGTGGTTGCTCTACGCATCCGGCAAGGAGGGCCGCTTCGTGCCGATCACAACGGCCGGCCCCGACGCGTTCTTCATCGGCAGCTACCTGCCCGGCCACGGCGAGCTGGTGCCAACAGAGGAGAAGCTCGCGCCCGAAGTCTGCCGCCACTTCCCCCGGGACTGCGGCCGCTACTGGCAACAGTCCTCGGCCCCTGTCTTTCGTCTGATCGAAGCGCGTCACCCTGGCATGTCCGAGGACGCAGCCGTCAACGAAGAAAACCTCGAGAACATCCGCAAATACGCGCTGGGCAAACCGGCTGCGTTCGCGTCGATGCTGTGGAGCAAGTTCTGGAAGATGTGGACCGTCGCATGGACCGGCGGCAACGGCACCTACCGTCCCGACACGAGCCCAGCCCAGCACAAGATCTACCTGATCTTCGCAGTGATCGGCTTGCTGGCCGGTATCGCCCTGACCCGCCGTCTGATACTCACGATGAGCGCAGCCGTACTGCTGGCGATCGCGGCTTTTGCGACGCCGTTCAACGACCAGCCGCGCTACAACGTCAGCCTGATGGCACTGCTACTGTGCGCCGGCACGATCGGGGCGTGGCTCGGGGGCGAACGGCTACTCGAGATGTGGCGCGAGCGCAGAGCCGAGCACGCTCCAGGCGCGGCTGTGCCGGCGCGTTAGCCCCGAGTGGGGGGCACGAGGCTAGCGCCCCCCGGCCGGCGCTCGCGCGTAGTGTCGCGAGGCTGGTGCCTGCCGCCGGCGCTCGCGCGCAGTGTTCGCGAGGCTAGCGCCCGCCGCCGGCACTCGCACGCAGCTGTTCGCGACCCGAGCGCACATACAAGGCGCTGGCGGTCAGCGCCAGCCCGAGACCGATATACAGCAGCACTTCGGCGAACGTGCCAAGACCGCACATCGCGAAGAACAGGGCCCCCATCAAAGGCGCCACACCGACGCGTCCGGGCCAGTTGATGCGCAGCTCCACGCCGTGCTTCAGCCCGTAGCGCCCGAGCGCCACCATCGACAGCTCGCGCGCCACGAGCACCGCGAGTGCCCAGTGCGGCAGCAAATCGAAGTGCCAACACACGACCACGCCGCTGACGACGAGCAAGCGGTCGGTGACGGGGTCCATCAGCGCACCAAGGCGGCTGTATTGACGCGTCACGCGCGCGGCGATCCCGTCCGCATAGTCGCCCCAGCCGATCACGGCGAACAGCGTTGCCGAGAGCGCATCGACTCCGTCGTTGCTGGACAGAGCCACCGTTAGGAACACGGGAATCAGCGCCAGCCGCACGAAGCCGATCGCATTGGGAATCGTCCAGGGTCGCAGCGGCTGGCCGGTGAGTGTTTGCGGTGGAGGCGGGCCGGAGCGATCCAAGCCGACCAGGCGGCGGAGGGTTATCCGGTCGCGTTCGTGCACGAGAGGAGACTGTGGGACATTCTATTTATGAAATTCACAATCGTATTTACTTCTGTAGTCACCATCGGCAATTTGCAAAGAGAGTCCCTACCACGGCTCCGACCGGCAGCGTTAGCCGGCCGGACGGCTCTAGGGGGTGCTCTGGCACAGCTCGTCCAGCGCCCGCAACAGCTCGGCAGAGTCGCCGCCGAGAGGCAGGCCGGGAGCGGCCTCGCGACCGCGCCGCCGCTGCACCTCGATCTTGCCCGACTCCAAGCTGCGTCGCCCAACGGTCAAGCGCACGGGACAACCGAGCAACTCCGCGTCGGCGAACTTCTCCCCCGGCCCCGCTTCGCGATCGTCGTAGAGCACATCTACCCGGCTCGCGAGCAGCGTCTCGTACAACGCGTCGGCCGCGTCGCGCTCGGGCGTGCCCGGACGGCCCACCGCAACAAGGTGCACGGCAAACGGCGCAAGCGCTTTGGGCCAGGAGATGCCGTGCTCGTCGGCGAACTGTTCCACGGCGGCAGCCACCATCCGTGCGGGCCCGATCCCGTAGGAGCCCATCCAGATCGGTAGCTCCGCCCCCTGCTCGTCCAAATAGGTGGCCCCCAGTGGCTCGGAGTAGCGCGTGCCCAGCTTGAAGATGTTGCCGATCTCGATCGCCGGCTCCACCGTCAGGACTTCACCGCCACGGATGTAGCCGCCCGCCGCGGTCCGCTCCAGATCGGAGCTGACGCGGGCAACCTCGACGTTGGCCGCGTAGCCCTCGCCCAACACCACCTCATCCTCGCCCGCCGGGCAAGGCGCCATGTACTCATGCGCACCGAGGCCGCCCATCACGCCGACGTCTGACTCCACGCGATAGAAGCGCAAGCCTGTGCGCTGCATGATGCGGTCATAAGCCCCCACGTGCAGCGCGTAGCGCTCCTCCAACCCCGCTTGGTCGCGGTCGAAGCTATAGGAGTCCTTCATCACGAACTCGCGCGTGCGAAGCACGCCTGCGCGCGGGCGTGCCTCGTCGCGCTCCTTCACCTGGAAGTGGTACAGGATCAGCGGCAGGTCCCTGTATGAGTTGATCGTCTGAGCGGCATGAAAGGTGACCGCCTCCTCGTGGGTCAACGCAAGCACGAGCTCCGAGCCCTTGCGGTCGGAGAGCTTGAACAGCTCGTCGATCGCAAGGCGTCCGGTCTTGCGCCACAGCTCGGCCGGTTGCAGCACGGGCATCAACATCTCACGGCCGCCGATCGCGTCGATCTCCTCGCGGACGATGGCCACCACGCGCTGGTGCACCTTCCAGCCCGCCGGCAGCCACGTCCATATGCCCGTACCCATCTGCCTGATCAGCCCGGCGCGCACCATCAGCTTGTGCGAGATCGCCTCGGCATCTGCGGGGGCCTGCTTCTCCGTGGGCAGCAGGTACTCGGTCAGTCTGGTCATGGCGTCCGCCGACATCCTATGCGGCGTTCCGCTCCAACGGGTTTGGCGCGACGCCGGCCGTGTTTGCCCAAACTCGAATCCCGGTAGGTGTAGGCGATGCGGGCGGTCCCGCGCCCGGAGCCCGTCGCACGCTATGAATTACAGACAACCGTCCCCTACACAAGGAGCACCGATGGCCTACTCCGTACCGCCGCTTCCCTACGCCTACGACGCGCTAGAGCCGCACATCGACAAGCTGACGATGGAAATCCATCACGACAAGCACCATCAGGCCTACGTGGACAAGGTCAACGCCGCGCTCGAGGGCACGCCCCTGGCCGACGCTCCGATCGAGGACGTGCTGAAGGACCTCTCACAGGTGCCTGAGGCCAAGCGCACCGCTGTGCGCAACAACGGTGGCGGGCACTACAACCACTCGTTGTTCTGGGAGTCCATGTCGGCGGACGGCGGCGGCGAGCCCGACGGTGCGCTGGCAGAGGCGATCGCCTCCACATTCGGGTCGTTCGGCGACTTCCAAGGCAAGCTGAAGGAAACCGGCATCAACCAGTTCGGCTCCGGCTGGTCCTGGCTCGTGCACGACGGCTCCGGCCTGGCAGTCGTGGGAACGGCCAACCAGGACAACCCGATCTCCGACGGCAAGACGCCGCTGCTGGGTGTGGACGTCTGGGAGCACGCCTACTACCTCTCCTACCAAAACAAGCGGCCCGATTATCTGGATGCTTGGTGGAGTACGGTCGATTGGGCGAAGGTGGGCGAGCGCTTCGCGGCCGTGTGAGCTGAGCGATCGACATTTGCGCCGCGGGCCGATCGGTCCTACATATCGGTCGGCCCGCCGTAGCCAACTCACGAAGTGGCGTCACGACTGCCAGACGGTAGTGGCGGCTTCAGATCGGCCTCCGGCCGCCCCAGGTTGCGTCGGACGGCCACCTTCATGGCCAGAAATCGAGTTCGAGCGGGCCGACATGATGTTTCCAATTATTTGACGATGAAGGATATATGGTTTAAAATCTGGCGCGATTATAGCTGAGTCGATCACCGAGACATGGCGGCGCTCGAGACCGAGGAGCGTCAGGAGAGCGAAGACATGCCAGAGGACAGCTATCCACCACTGCTAGACACTCCCAAGCACATCGCCTGCATAATGGACGGCAACGGCCGCTGGGCGACACAGAGGGGACTCGCGCGCGTAAAGGGTCACGCCGCGGCCGAGCAGGCAACGCTATCTGTCATCCACGGCGCGATAGACGTAGGGATCGGCTGGCTCACGCTCTACACGTTCTCCACGGAGAACTGGAATCGCCCGGCGCCGGAACGTAACTACCTCATAAGGCTGATCGGAGATGTCATCGATCGACGCGGTAGAGCGTTCCACGCCAGGAACATACGCATTCGCTCGATGGGTCGCCGCGATCGACGTATCTCCAAGAACGTATGGGCCCGAATCGACGCGATGGAAGACCTGACTCGCGACAACACAGGCATGACGCTGACCTTCGCGTTCAATTACGGTGGGCGAGCGGAGATCGTCGATGCCGCCGCGAAGCTCGCTCGCTCGCAGGCTCCGATTACCGACGAGTCGCTCGCTGAAGCGATGTACTTCCCAGACGTGCCCGACCCCGATCTCGTGCTGCGCTTTGGCGGTGAACGCCGGCTTTCGAACTTCATGCTGTGGCATATTGCCTACGCAGAGCTGGATTTCATCGACGTTCTGTGGCCCGACGCACGCGATCGGGACCTCGTGGAGGCTGTCGCCCGCTATCGACAACGCAGTCGTCGTTTCGGTGGACTTGCAAGCGCCGTTTCAAGGCGCTGAGCGCCTCGCCTCTCGCACAGCCAAGACCACGCACTAGTCGACGATCCGGGCCAGTCGCGTGCGACGGAAGCCTCTGGGTCGCCACCAGTTCCACTTACCCAGCAGCATCATCAAGCTGGGAACGAGAAACGCGCGCACGATCGTGACATCTATGGCTACAGCCGCGACCAAACCGAAGGCAGCTTCTTTGACGAAACCGATCCTCGCGAGCACCAAGCTGCCCACGGCGACGCAGAACAGCAGCGCCGCGGCACTGATGATGCGACCCGTCCGCTCTAGCCCGACCGCGACAGCCTCGTTGTTGGGTAAGCCAGAATCCATTCCTTCCTTGATTCGGGTGAGCATGAACACCCCATAGTCGGTGGAGATCCCGAATATCCCGGCGCCCAGCAAGATGGGTTGCACCAAGTTCAGGGCGCCCTGACCTCGATACGCCAGGAGCCCTTCGAAACGGCCATCCTGGAAAACGAGCACGAGCAGACCGATTGCCGCGGCAAACGACAGTACATTCATCACTACAGCCTTGATCGGCAAGATTATCGAGTCGGTTGCGATGAACAGGCACACGAGCGTGGTCGCGAACAGTATGGTCAACGCGATCGGCAGACGCGATCGCAACGATGCAGCGGTATCCATGTAGTCCGCGGTGGATCCGGTAACGGTCAGCCCGTATGGACTGGCTCGAATACTGTCAACCAGACGTTGGGAGGCATCCGAGAACGGTGTCGTCAGCTCTCGAACGCTGAGAACCCAGAGTTTGCCTTTGACATCGGAAATTTCGGCATCCGCCACATCCGGCAATTTTTCCACGTAGGTCGACAAGATCATGGAGACATGTCGTTCGTTGCCGCGCACGGCAACGACGACTTCGCCGAGCAGCGGTTGGCGAAATTCATTTCTGATGCGTTCGTCGAACCTGTGGACGCTTGTATCGGGGGGAAGAAGCGTGATGCCGTCCAAGCCCGTCAACCGCATGCCGAGCGCTGGAGCTCCCATCGCCAGGAGAGCGCCCGCCGAAACGACCGCTATCGCCGCCGGATGAGCCATGACGTAGCGTGCGAGCCTGTACCAAAAGCCGCGCTCGACCTGCGCCGCTTCACGCCTCGCGGAGCGTTGCAACCGTCTCGGTGCAAGAGCATTTACGCGGTGACCGGCGAGTGAGAAAATCGCCGGGAGGACCAGCAGCGACACGGCACCTGCCGCGATCGCGGCCAGCATCCCGCCGACCGCGAGAGAACGGAGGAAGCCGATGGGGAAGACGAGCGGCGCCGCAAAGGCCGCCGTGACCGTGATCGAGCTGATCGCGACGGTTCGCCCGGCCGTCGACATCGTGGCCGAGGTCGCGCCGGCTCGATCGAGGCCACGGGCCAATTCCTCGCGATATCGTGACACCAGAAGGAGGCTGTAGTCGAGAGACAATCCGACCGACAAGCCCACCACGAGATCCAGCGAAAGTATCGAGATTGGCGCGAGCGCGTTGATGGCTCCCAGGAGGGCGAGCGCAACGCTCAACGCAATGCTCCCTGTCAGTATCGGAAGCATCGCGGATGCGGCACTGCGAAACAGGAAAAAGGCCAGGAGCAGGAGCAGGGGAGCAACAATGATCTCTGCCTTTGTGAGGTCGCGTCTTATCTGTTCGACGAACTGCTGATGAATTAGAGCGCTGCCGCCAACGGTTATGCCCTTGAACGAGCGAAAATCTTCGGACAGTCGTGCCGCGGCGGCGCCGGCATTCCCCCGAGAGTTGAGATGACCGATGACCGCGACGGCCTTTCCGTTACGCGACCCAAAACCGTGAGGTACGAGCGTGGCGACATTCTGGGCCTGTTTCAGGACGATCTGTTCATACTTCCGCTCACGGGGAAAGATGATCTCCAGATTTGGAAATGCCGACGGCCCCTCCGCGATTTCGAGCAATCTCGTCGTTCGGTAACTCTGGGTGCCGTGGCTGTAAAATTCGATGCCGCTACTGGAAAGGCGGCTGGGCGTGCCCGACCCGACGACGACTGCAATCGCGCCCACGCAGACCACGACTGCAAGGGTCGCGCGCGGCGCGCGAACGCCCAATCTGGTGAGCTGCTTTATTTGCATGAGAACGCGAGCTTCACCCGACCACCTACGGCCGCCCCTTTCCGAAGTTTGCAGGATCGGAAAGATTCTAGATTGACGACCGCGCGCCGTCAACCAGCCGGCACGCTCAGCCCAAGGCCCGGATCAGGCCAGGGCATGGGCGAACGACTCAACCGCGGCTGAAGCGTCTGCCGGCGACCGGCGAGGCCGCCTCGTCCAGCGCGACACCGTTGCCCGCGGACGATCCGGCGGGCTGGAGCATCGACTCGAGCACGGCGTCCGCCTCGGTTTCCTGCTCGGCGGTCGCGGCCTCGAGCGCCGCCAGTTTCTCGGGCGTCATCGCCGTCGAGTCCTCGTTGGCAGCCAGCCACTCGCGTGCCTCGGCGGCCGCGCGCTCGTCGCGCTCGACCGTCTTGCCGGCGGCGTAGTAGCGATCGATCTCCTTGAACAGCTCGTCCACGAGCTGCTCGGTGGGGACCTTCTTCAGGGGCTCCCCCTTGGAGTAGATCATGCCCATGTCCTTGGCCCCGGTGATGCCGAAGTCGGCATGCCTGGCCTCGCCGATGCCGTTGACCGCGCAGCCGAGCACGGACACCTCGATCGGGTCCTCATACGCTTCCAGGCGCCGCTCGACTTCGGCGACGACCGTGTCCATGTCGAACTGCAGACGCCCGCAGGTGGGACAGGCGATCAGCACCGGGCCCTTCTCGCGCAACTTCAGCGCCTTGAGGATCTCCCAGGCGACCTTCACCTCCTCCTCTGCATGGAAGGTGGACAGCGAGATGCGGATCGTGTCGCCGATGCCGTCGGCGAGCAGCGTGCCCAGGCCGACGGCGGACTTCAGCGAGCCCGACCACTTCGTGCCGGCCTCTGTCACGCCGAGGTGCAGCGGATATGGGATGCGCTCGGCGAGCAGCCGGTTGGATGCGATCGTGTTGGGCACCGAGGTGGACTTCATCGACACCTTGAAGTTGTCGAACTCCAGGCGCTCCATCAGCTCGACGGTCTCCACCGCCGCCGTGACGAGCGCCTCCACCGGGTTCTCGTACTCGAGCTCGCGCAGGTGCTTGGGCAATGAGCCGCTGTTGACCCCCACGCGCAGTGGGGTGTCGTGGCGCTTGGCCAGCGCGATCACCTCGGCGACCTTCTCGGGGCCTCCGATGTTGCCGGGATTGAGCCGCACGCAGTGAGCCCCCGCTTCGATCGCCTTCAGGGCGAGCGTGTGGTTGAAGTGGATGTCGGCGATCACCGGGATCGGGGAATCGACGACGATCTGCTTCAGCGCCTCGACATCCTGCTCGCGCGGCACCGCCACCCGCACGATGTCCGCACCCGCCTCCGCCACTTTGCGGATCTGCTCCATCGTCGCCGCCAGGTTCGCCGTCTCGGTCTTGGTCATCGTCTGCACGGCCACGGGTGCCCCTCCGCCGATCGGCACAGGGCCTACCTGGATCTGACGCTTGGAAGCCATGCGCACATTGTAGGTGCGAGGGGACCGGCGATCTGTGAAGCTCGCGTTGAACGGCTGCTCGCGCGCGTAAGCTGCGACGCGTGGCAGCCGACAAGCATCCATCCAGCGAGGTCTACGCAACCGCGCGCGGCCCGCTCGCGCGACTTGCCTCCCCCCTGGCCGCCGCCGCGAGAAGCCGCCGCCACGAGCGCTTCTTCGCGATCTGCGGGCTCGCGCCGGGAGCGCGAGTGCTCGACGTCGGCTGCGGCGCGCTCGGCCTGCGGGCACTCGAGCCCGAGCTCGACATTACCGGCGTGGATCTGGCCGAGCGCCCAGACTACCCGGGGCCATTCGTGCAAGCCGACGCCGCGGCCGGGCTACCGTTCGCCGACGACCAGTTCGACCTCGTGTACAGCTCCAGCGTCGTCGAGCATGTCGCGCCCGCGCGACGCGCGGCGTTTGCGAGCGAGTTGCGCCGCGTGGGGCGCGGCTGGCTCGTGCAAACGCCGGCCCTCTCCTTCCCGATCGAGCCGCATTCGCTGCTGCCCTTCGCGCATTGGCTGCCGCGCAGCCTGCGACGTCCCTACTGGCGCCTGGGCGCCGCCGAAGCATGGGAGGACATCTCGCTGCTCTCGCGGCGGGAGCTGGAGGCATTGTTCGGGCCCGCGTTGCCCGAGCGCATCGGCCCCCTGGTCAAGAGCTGGGTGTGCGTGCGAGCGCCCGCCGAGCGCGACACGAGCGCAAGCTCGAGCTAGCCGCCCAAGCGAGTGATGTCGTTGCCGACGCCGTTCACTACCAGGAACAGCAGCAGCAGGATTCCGACCGAGCTGAAACGCCACATCGCCGTCAACGACACGCGCCGTCCGCGCAGCTTCTCGGCCACCGCCCAGAGCACGTGGCCGCCGTCGAGTGGCAGGAACGGGAAGAGGTTGATCACGGCCAGCGCCAGCGAGACGAAGCCCAGGAACACGAGCGCATAGCCGGGCCCGGCGACGACGGCTTCCTGGGCTATCACGGTGATGCCCACGATGCTATGGAATTCTTTGCGCACCTTCGCGCTCGTGAACGCCTTGCCGATATTCGAGACCATGGTCGTGGTCGTGCCCCACATCTCCGAGAGCGCGGCCCCGGCGGCGGCCACTACGCCGAACGACTTGGGGGTGTAGCCGAAGTCGAAGCCGACGAGCATGCGTCCCACCTGCTTGCTGTAGCGCGGATAGGTCGACACCGTGAGCACACGCCCGGCGCGACGAATCGTGAGCGTCACAGGCGTCCGCGCACGACAGCCATCGCGCGGAGCGCCCACACAGCGGTGTGAGGCGATCGTCTCCGTGGCCGAGCTCACGGTCACCGAGCGGCCATCCACCGCGAGGATCTTGTCTGCGGGCCTGAGAACCCCATAGGCGGGCTCACCCTTCTCGATCGCCTGCACCGACGTGGTCGGCTCGAGCGTCTGAACCGAGGGGCTCAGGTTGGAGAGCGTCACGGCGCCGCTGAGGCTGCCCGAGAGCAGCACCAACCAGAACAGCACGAAGGTGATCAGCAGGTTCATCCCCGGCCCCGCCAAGATCACGACGACGCGCTTCCAAGGGGGCTGTGCGTAGTAGGCGCGAGCGGCCACCTCCGGCGCCAGGCTCTTAATCTCATCCGGGTTCATGCCCGTGATCTTCACGTAGCCCCCAGCCGGAATCGCGCCGATCATATATTCGGTCTCCCCACGCTTGATCCCGGCGATCCTGGGTGGGAAGAACAACGAGAAGCGCTCCACGCGCATGCCCACGGCCTTGGCAACGGCGAAGTGGCCCAGCTCGTGCAGCACGATCAAAGCCATGATCCCGAGGATCGTCAGCAGCCAGCTCATCCGCTCAGTTTGACAGGACCGCGGCGGCAAGTCCGCCGCTAGGGATTCACGGCAGCGGCCGCGCTCACGACCCGCTCGGCCACCTCACGGGCTTCGCGATCTGCCTCGTACAACGACTCGAAGGCTCTGACCGGTGCTCCGGGCAGCCTCTCGAGGGTGCGCTCGATCACCTCGGCTATGGCGAGCAAGGGAAGGCGCCCAGCGAGGAAAGCGTGCACCGCGATCTCGTTCGCGGCATTGAGCACGCATGGCGCCGTGCCCCCGGCCCGCGCGGCTTCGCGGGCGAGACGCAGGCATCGGAACGTATCCAGATCGACCGGTTCGAATGTGAGCGCGCCCACCTGCGCGAGGTCGAGCGGGACGACCGGTCGCGGACCGGCCGGCAGCCCCACGCTGGTCGCGTCGTGTAGCGCATAGGAAATTGCGATGCGCATGTCCTTGGGGCCGATGTGCGCGAGCATCGCCCCGTCGGCGAGCTGGATCAGGCCATGGATCAGCGATTGCGGATGCACCACCACGTCGATCTGCTCGTAGGGGGTGCCGAACAGGTGGTGGGCCTCCATCAGCTCCAAGCCCTTGTTCATCAGGGTGGCCGAATCGATCGTGATCTTGCCTCCCATCGCCCACGTCGGATGGGCGAGCGCCTGCTCTACGCTCACCTCGCGCAGCTGCTCGCGCGAGCGACCGCGGAAGGGGCCGCCGCTGGCGGTGATCGTGAGCCGCTCGACGGCGCCCGGCGGCTGGCCGCTGAGCAGCTGGTGAAGCGCGCTGTGCTCGGAGTCCACCGGCACGATCTGCGCTCCGGTGGCTTCCGCGAGTGCTACCACGAGCTCTCCCCCGACGACGAGCGACTCCTTGTTGGCAAGCGCCAGGTCGATGCCCTCACCAAGGCTGGCCACGGTCGGACCGAGGCCGGCGGAGCCGACGAGCGCGTTGAGCACCAAGTCCGCGCCCGACTCCACCACGAGACGCACCAGTCCCTCCGCGCCGCCCAGCACCTCTCCCTCGGGCCACTGCTCCGCGGCCAGCCGCGCCGCATGCTCGTCGACGAGCGCGACTCGCTTGACACCGTGCGCACGCGCTTGACCCACGAGCGCCTCCCAGGAGCGCTCGGCCGAGAGACCGACGAGCTCGAGCTCGTCGGCGCGGCCCAGCACATCGAGCGCCTGCGTGCCGATCGAGCCGGTGGAGCCGAGGATCAGTAGGCGCCTAGCCACGCAGGCCTTTCGAACGTTCGCTCGGACTTCTCCCGCTCGAACGCCTGCTCGACTCACACATAGGCCAACCAAATGTAATAGCCGACCACCGCCGTGAAGAGCACCGCGTCCAGCCGGTCCAGCACTCCCCCGTGCGCACCCAGCAGACGTCCCGCGTCCTTCGTCCCGGCCTGACGCTTGACGAAGGACTCGAACAGGTCGCCGATCGGCGCGAAGACGGCGATGCCCACGCCGAGGACGAGTGCGTGCGCTCCCGGCAGCCATTCCTGGTAGCGACCGGCGAACCATACGGCCAGCACGGTGCATGCCATCCCGATGAGCAGCCCCTCGACGGTCTTGTTGGGCGATATTTGCGGGGCGAGCGGGCGACGGCCGAAGAGGCGTCCGCCCAGATAGGCGCCGGTATCGCCGAGGAAGGTCCCCACGAGTACGTCGATCACGATGCCATCACCGTGCGGGAGCCCGCGCAGCAGGACGGCGTGGGCCAGGCCGAAGCCGATCCAGTAGATGCCGAGCAGCGTGAGCGCCAGGCCCCCCACGCTCGGATGACGCTGTACGAGCGTCAGAGCGAAGAGCAGCGGGAGCACCGCGGCCGCCACGAGCAGGACCTGAGCTTGGCCGCCGTAGGAGGCGGCCACCAGCAGGCCCGCCAGCGCGACGAAGCCCGCCAGACGAACGGGGCCCGCCCGCTCATACATGCCGTAGAGCTCGTGCAGGCAGATGCAGCCGAGCACGAATAGCCCTCCCGCGAAGATGACGCCGCCCTCGATCACCAGGAACAGCGCCAACGCGATCAAGGGCAACGAGAAGAGCACGCGCGAGCCGAGATCCGAGCCGCCGGCTCCTCGAGCGTTGGCGGAGGAGCCAGACGAGCCGGACGAGCCGGCCGGGACCGTGCGAGCCGCCGTGCGAGGAGACGGCATGGCGCTAGCGGCCACCGAAACGGCGGCGGCGCTCTGAGAACTCGACCAGCGACTGCTGCAACGCCTCGCGCGAGAAATCCGGCCACAGCTCGTCGCGGAAGACGAGCTCGGAGTAGGCGGACTGCCACAGCAGGTAGTTGGACAGGCGCCGCTCTCCGCTGGTGCGGATGATGATGTCGGGGTCGTGCATCTCGGGGGCGTAGAGGTGCATTTGAAAGTCCTTCTCGTCGCCTCCTTGAAACGCGCGGGCGGCGTCGAGGATCTCGGCGCGGCCACCGTAGTTGAAGGCGACGAACAGCGTGATGCGCGTGTTGGCGTCGGTGAGCTCTTCCGCCCAGCTCATGCGCGCCTGCAGATCCGGGGCGATTCCCTCGCGACGGCCGATGAAGCGCATCCGGACCCCCTCCCTGTGCAGCTCGGGGGTCTCGTTGGAGACGCGCTTGGCGAACATGCCCATCAAGCCTTGGATCTCCTCGAGCGGACGCGACCAGTTCTCGGTCGAGAACGAGTACACGGTGAGCTCCTCGATGCCGAACTCGGCGGCATCGCGCAAGCGCGCCTTGACGTTGTCGGCGCCCGCGCTGTGACCGTCGGTGACGGGCAGGCCGCGAGTGCGCGCCCAGCGGCCATTGCCATCGGTGATGATCGCTATGTAACGAGCGCGCGCGGCATCGGTCGCCACCATCACACCTCGAGGATCTCTTCCTCCTTGGCCTTCAGCACACCGTCCAGATCGGCGATGCGCCCGTCGGTGAGCTTCTGCAGTTCGACCTCGGCGCGGTGCTCGTCGTCAGAGCCGGTCTCTCCCTCCGCCTTGAGTTCGCGTAGCTGCTGCATCGTGTCGCGGCGCACGTTGCGGATCGCGATGCGCCCCTCCTCGGCGAGATTGCGCACCACCTTCACGAGCTCCTTGCGACGCTCTTCGGTGAGCTCTGGCACTACCAGGCGGATCAGATTGCCGTCGTTGGAGGGGTTCAGTCCGACGTCGGACTCGTTGATCGCCTTCTCGATCGTCTTGATCGAGGACTTGTCGTAGGGCTGAAC
>DATHNH010000074.1:0-4358 GCA_035486255.1 Solirubrobacteraceae bacterium
GGCGATGCCCGCCACGCGTACGCGCACGCTTGCGGCGCTCGTGGACGCTCTGGGCCGCGGCGGCCTCTCGCTCGATCCAGGCTGTGACCGGGCCAAGGCACTCGCGGTACTCTCGGACTTGCCGGGTTTCGGACCGTGGACGACCCAGGTGATCGCGATGCGGGCACTTGGCGACCCCGATGCGTTCCCAGTCACAGATCTCGGTGTGCGCCGCGCGGCCGAAGCGCTCGGATTGCCGGCCGCGCCGGTTGCGCTCACCGCGCGTGCGGAGCGCTGGCGGCCGTGGCGAGCTTACGCGGTGCAGTATCTCTGGTCGGCCACCGCTCATGCGATCAACCAATGGCCGCCGCCTTCAAGCGGCGAAAGCGTCGATCCAGCGTCCACAGGGACGCTGGCACAGGAGGCAGCATGACACTCACAGGCACGATCTTGCCCACGACGATCACCACGACGATGGACACCCCGATTGGCGAGCTGACGCTCACCTCTGACGGCGAGAAGCTCACTGGCATCCAAATGCACGAACAACGTCACCTCAAAAAAATCCCAGCCGGATCGCAACGAGACGACGCCGGGCTCGCGCCTGTCGTAGCGCAGTTGGAAGCGTATTTCGCCGGCGAGCTGACCGATTTCGATTTGCCGCTTCAGATGCACGGGACAGAGTTCCAGCGCCGCGTATGGGCGAGCCTGTGCGAGATTCCCTACGGCGAGACGATCAGCTACGGCGAGCTGGCGCGCTGGGTGGGCAACCCCAAAGCCTCGCGTGCGGTCGGCCTGGCCAACGGGCGCAACCCGGTCGCGATCGTCGTGCCGTGTCACCGCGTGATCGGTGCTGACGGCAGCCTCACGGGCTACGGCGGCGGGCTGGATCGCAAGGTGTGGCTGCTGGAGCACGAGGCCACACACCGCCCTGGCGCGGGAGTTCAAGCCAAGCTCGACCTACAAGCCCAGCTCGCTTAGCGCCGCTTGCGCCGCGCCCTGGCCGCACATGCCGTGTACGCCGCCGCCGGGCGGCGTGGAGGAAGAGCACAGGTAGACGCCAGGAATTGGTGTGCGGTACGGGTGCAGGCTGGGGGTGGGGCGCAACACGGTCTGGCGCAACGTCGCCGCGCCGGAGTTGATGTCGCCGCCGACGTAGTTGGGGTTGTGGCGCTCGGTCTCCACTGCGTTCGCGCTGTGACGAGCAAGCACGCGTTCGCGAAAGCCGGGAGCGAAGCGTTCGATCTGCGCCTCGATCCGCTCGCTCATGTCGCGCTCGGAGCCCGAGGGCACGTGGCAGTAGGCGTAGAAGGTGTGCCGACCCTCAGGTGCGCGAGTGGGGTCGGCCACGCACGGCTGCACGGCAATGCAAAACGGATGCTCTGAATGGCGCCCGGCCGCGACGTCGGCCTCGCTGCGCGCGATCTCCTCGAAGGTGCCGCCGATATGCAGCGTCGGCGCGTTGCGGCATATGTCTGCTTGCCAAGGCACTGGCCCGTCGAGCGCCCAGTCCATCTTGAAGATGCCAGGCCCGTATTCGAAGCGACGCATGGCTTTGGCGTAGCGCTCCGGTAGGCGCGGCCCAGCGAGCTCGAGCAGGTTGCGGGGGGCGACGTCCAGCAGCGTGCTCCGCGCGCGGGGAAGCTCCTCCAGGTCTGCGATCCAACGGCCGTTGTGCATCTGACCGCCGAGGCTCTCGAGCTCGGCGACCATCGCGTCGACGATGCGTACGCTGCCGCCCTCCACGACCGGCCATCCGACGGCATGCGCGAGCACGCCGAGCAACAGCGCGAACGCACCGGTACCGGGAGCCCCGAGCGGTCGCATCGAATGGGCGCCCAGTCCGGCCAGCAGCGCACGTCCTCGGTCGGTCTTGAAGCGACGAGCGAGCACCGTCGTCGGCCACAGCCCAAGCAGGCCGAAGCGGGCCATCGCCAGGGGATGCGCAGGAGGCGATAGCAGCGGCGCCAGCACCGAGGGAACTATCGCGTCAGCGTCCTTGACGAGCCGTGCGAGAAGTCGGCGATAGGCGCGCGCGTCGGCGCCGAGCGTTGCGGCGGTCCGCTCGACCGAGCCTGAGACGGCGGCCGCTCGGCCGCCGTCGAGTGGATGGGCGAAAGCGACCTCCGGGGTCTCGAGCGAGAGCCCGGCAAGCGGCTTCTCGGTAAAGAAGGGAGAGGCGGCAAGCAGTGGGTGAACCGTCGAGCAGACGTCGTGCGCAAAGCCGGTAAGCGTCAGCTCCTCGGTGCGGCAGCCGCCGCCGGGCGTGTTCGCCCCCTCGTACACGTGCACTGCGAGTCCGGCGCGCGCCAGCGTGAGGGCGGCGGCGAGGCCGTTCGGGCCGGAGCCGACGACGACCGCGTCTGGCGTGCTCGTCGGCGTGCTACTTGCACTCATCGGCTCGAGCCTGCTCTGCTCGCTCGTGGCGGGTCGAGGTCGCGTGGCATGCTCACAATTGCAGCACGGAGTCCTGCGCGGCGACGATCACCTCGACACCGGAGGAGCCTGCGAAGCGCTCTTTCAGCTGGTCCAGCGCATCGTCGCCGCGATCGGGTCGATGGTGGGCCAGCAAGACGCGGCGCGCGCCCGCATGGCGTCCGAGCTCGACCGCATAGTCGGCGATCGCGTGCCCGAAGCGCCCTTCGGCGGCGAGCTCTGCGCAGGTGAGCAACTGCGAGTCGTGTAGCAGCACGTCCGTCTCGGCGGCGAGCTCGAGCGCGGCGGGGTGATACTCACCACAGCCGTCAGGCCCCGCGCCGAGTGTGGTTGGGCAGTGGTCGGGCATATAGGTGAAAGTCGAGTGCCCGTCGCTGACGCGATAGCCGTAGGTGCGCCCGCCCTTGTGCGGGATCTCACGCGCCAGCACTGTGAAGCCGTCGAATTCTTGCTCGTCGGGAGTGAGCGTCGCAAAGCTCCAAGTACCACGCAGCTGGTCGGGTTCCATTGGAAAATGGGGGGGAGACATCGAACGCGCCAGCACCGCGGACGCATCGGCACCGTCCTCCTGCGCGGGCAGCAACAGCTGCACGCGAGCGTCGGGGTGGTCGCCGGCATGGAAGAACGGCAACCCCTGTACGTGATCCCAGTGCAAATGCGTCAACAAGATCGTGCCGCTGAACGCTTGCTCGTCGAGCAGCCCGGTCACCGAGCGTATGCCCGTGCCGGCGTCGAGGATCAAAGTGGGGGAGGACTCCTGCTCGTGGGCGATCGCCACGCAGGAGGTATGCCCGCCGTAGCGCAGAAAGTCGGCGCCCGGCGCGGGGGTCGAGCCCCGAACCCCGCAGAGATGAACTCGCACGGACGCTAGCCCCGCACGGGCTTCTTGGGACGCTTCCCCTCGCGACGATGACCCTTGGACAGCTCGTGCAGCGCCCCGCGCTCGAGTTGCTCGGCCTTGACCGAGGCCACCCTGCAGGGTGTGACAGCGACAAGTGAAGACGTCCTCAGCCCGTCTTCCAGATGCGCGCGCTCACCCAGCATCGCCCCGGGTCCGTACTCGGCAAGCCGCTCCCCGTCGTGCTCCACGCGCAACACTCCGTCGAGCAGCAAAAACACCTCGGTCCCACGATCCCCTTGCCTGACAAGCGTCGTGCCGGCCTTCACCTTGGTGATCGTCGGCTTTTCCCCACCGCGCATCACCTGCTCTGAAAGCCTACGCTCGAGTGCCGTCTCGACTGCTGTTACGAGCGCCTTTGACTCCTGATCGCCCCAGGGCGTATGGCGGCCGAACGACTTTCGATACCAGTCCTTGAAGTCCGCGAGTCCCGACTTGTGTGAGAGCTGCCCATCCTTGTCGTAGACCCAATGTCGCGGAAAACGGCTGGCCCCATCCATCGCCCCCTCGGCACGTCCGTCGGCGTAGATGGTGAGGGTGAGAGTCGTCCAAACGAGCGGAGCCTGCCATTGGATGAAGGGCTTGCGCCTGACCCGGCGGGGAGCGGGCACGCCGGTGCGACCGCCTGTCGTCTGCACGAAGCGCACGAAATCGCGGCCCTTCTCAGGCTTCTTCTGGATTGTGGGCAAACCGATAGCTTCGAAGGTCCTGGCGACCGGTCCCATCTTCACGGTGGTGCTGCCCATCATGCCGCCGCCGCTATAGCCGAAGTCCTTGATCTTGCCCTTCTCGTCGACGTCGATCCAGGCGTCGAGGATGTTGGCGAAGCGAAAACGGTCCTCGTCGCGCAGCGCCTCGAGATCGCCGATTGTCTCCGGCGGCGGTGGGTCGTAATGAGCCATGCCCGCGTCGAAGGGAATGCGCATGCTGCCCTCGACCGCCTCCGAGGGGATCCATGACAGCGAGGTGATTGAGCTTTGGTGACGCAAGGACGCGATTCGGGTCGTGCTCAGGTCCGGGTAGTGCTCAGGTCGGGCGGGAGCTT
>DATHNH010000075.1:0-11249 GCA_035486255.1 Solirubrobacteraceae bacterium
GCGCTGAAGACGCGCGGGGGCCGTTTCGTGCGCGGGATCGGCGACGATGCGACCGTCGTGAAAGCGCTCAAGCTGTGCGTCACGACGGTGGACTCGATCGTGGAGGGAGTGCACTTCGAGCTCGGCGATCCCGAGTTGAGCTTCGAGGACATCGGCTGGAGAGCGCTGGCGGGAGGGCTGTCGGACATCGCGGCAATGGGGGCGCAAACGGGCGAGGCATATGTTGCGCTCGGGATACCTTCGCGCGTGAGTGAGGACCAGGCACTTCGTTTGATGCTCGGCGCCGAGGAGCTCGCGGAGCTGACGGGTACGACGATCGCCGGCGGCGACGTGGTGAGCGCGCCGGCCTTGTTCATCAGTGTGACGATCGTCGGCTGGGCCGAGCGAGACCAGAAGCTGATCGGCCGCGACGGCGCGCGTGCGGGGGACCTCGTGGGCGTCACCGGCACGCTTGGGGGCAGGGCGACGCGGCCGATGCCGCGATTGCGCGAGGGACGCGCGCTCGCCCCGGCAGGGGTGCACGCGATGATCGACCTATCCGACGGGCTGGCGACGGATGCCGAGCACCTCGCACAGAGCAGCGGGGTCGCCCTGAAGCTGGATCTCGAGCGGCTGCCGACCGACGAGCGAACCGAGCGAACCGCCGCGGCGCTGGGCGTTGCGCCCTGGCAGGCCGCGGCGAGCGCGGGCGAAGACTACGAGCTTTGCGTGTGCGCACCGCGCAAGCGAGCGGACCGCGTCAGCGCCGCGTGCGAGCGCGTGGGGACGAAGCTCACCTGGATCGGGCACGTGAGCGAGGGGGGGCCCGGGGCGGTGCTGAGACACGAAGGTCACAAGCAGACGCTGAGCGGATTCGAGCACCGCTGGTAGCTCAGCGACGTAGCGCGGACTCGGTGCCGCCCAGCGACCCGGGTCCGGCGTAGGACAGCGGACCGCGCGTGGAGCTCTCCGACGAGCGCTCGGGGGCGTCGGCGCCGAGCTCGGGACGCGGAGCGAGCAGCAGGACGGCTAGCAGACACCCGAGCGCGGTGCTCCACAGCAACGCGCCGAGGAGCCCGATCTGGCCGCCGGCGAGCGCGAGCACCGCATTCTCGGCCAGCCCGCCGATACCCACTTCGAGCTCGCGTGCGTAGACGAGCAACAGCAGCACCAAGGGCAGCACGCCCAGCACGATGGCGACGTAGGCGACGGCCCGCGAACGACGGCCCGCGCGCCGCCCGACGCTCGCGGCGAGCGGCCACAGGTGCAGCGCGGGCACCAGCAACAGGCAGGCAAACGGGTTGAGGATCCACGTGATCGAAGCGACGGCGAGCAGCACGAGCAGCACCGCGAGCGCCGCTCCGTCGGCACAAGGACGCAACGGCAGCGCCAGGCGCCGCGCGAGCGCGGGCGAAGCCAGCAGCGCGAGCGCCAGCACGAGCACGGCGACGATGGTCGCCACGGCGAGAGACCCGTTTGCCGCGAGCGAGCCCGCCGCCGCCTGACCGGCTGGAGCGGTCACGATTCCGAGCGAGCCCAGCAGGATCACGAACAGCGCGCTCACGAAGAAGGGCAGCGCGCCCGCCAGCGTCCATACCAACCAGCGCCGCACGGGCTCGCGTCGGCGGCGTAGGCGCGCGAGCGCGTCGACGCTCACGAGCAGCGGTGGCAGCAACAGGGCGAGGACGAGCAGTCTGACCGCCCAAGCCGGGAGCAGCTTGCGCCCGATCGACACGCGCGGATCGAAGCTGTGTGCGACGTCGGGGCTTTCGTCGAGCGCATAGATCGAGGAGAGCACGGCTCTGCCGAAGTTCTGCAGGCGGGTCGAGCTCACGCTCTGGTGAGCGGCGGGTTCGCGCTCACCGCTCACCTGCACGAGGACAGCGGGAGTGCCGGCCGCGTTGAGCGGGGCCTCTTCGCCGGTGGCGAGCGGGAGGGCGAGGTGCGCGAGCTGCGCGGAGGTGGTGAGCACACCGGGTTCGGTGCCGACCTCTTGGGAGATGGCGCCGTCGAGCGTGCGTTGCAGACTTTCGGGCGCCAGCGCCGATCCGCTCGAGAACGGCAGCACGAACGGCTTGCGGGCGACCGTGCCGGCGAGGTCGCCCAGCACGATCGCCGCATCGAGCGGCGGCATGTCCTGCCCGGCGGTGTCCTGCCCGGCGAAATCGCGGGCTCCCGCATAGCCACCGCTGCCACCGCTCGTGGAGACGAGCACGATCGTCCGACGGGTCTCGCTTTGGGAGAAGACGCGTGCGAGCTCGAGCAACGCGGCCGTACCCGAGAGCTGCGCCGCGGAGCCAGGGCCGACGGCATCGCGGTGGGCGACGATCGCTATCGCGCTCGATCCCGTCGAGCCTGGACGCTCGGCGATGACCGTCGTGAGCGTGCGAGTGCCGTCGATCGTGGTCGCATTGACCTGGCGCGTGCTGACCTGGAAGCCCCCCGCGGCGACGCCCCGACCGGACGGGCTCGAGGAGCTCGGAGATCCCAGTTCCCGCAACTGCCCGGCGAGGTAGGCGGCCAGTTCGTTGTCCCCGGCACTGCCGGGACGACGATCGGGGAAGCGTGCGAGCAGCGTCTGCAGACCGGCGAACGCACGCGAGCCGCTGAAAGCGTCGGGGGCGAGCGTGGAGCTCAGCGGAGGCGCTTGACCGGATAGCGAGAAACCCGCGATCGCCAACACGAACAGGAGCGGCACAAATGCCGCCCGGTAGATGCGCCCGTCGAACATCGGGCCAACCTTAGACCCCGCGGCGGGTCTTTTACCCCGTTCAGGGGACAGGCCTGCCGTCGCGCGAGGTATCGTGCGGTCCGCCGTGCTCCAGCCCGTCGCCACAGGACACAAGTCGCTTGCCGACTACACGCACATCTGCGGGCGTGAGCTGATCGAGGAGAT
Organism: Solirubrobacteraceae bacterium; assembly: GCA_035486255.1. Classification (GTDB taxonomy): domain Bacteria; phylum Actinomycetota; class Thermoleophilia; order Solirubrobacterales; family Solirubrobacteraceae; genus Palsa-744. Next base: position 2,876 of record DATHNH010000075.1, read on the forward strand.
CCGCGAGCTCGCCGAGCCGCTGAAGGGCAGGCGCGTGGTGCATGTGTCGGCCACGGCCTTCGGTGGCGGCGTATCGGAGATCCTGTACACGCTCGTGCCGCTGATGCGCGACGTCGGCTTGGACTGCGAGTGGCAGGTGATCTACGGTCGCGAGGAGTTCTTCAACGCGACGAAGCTGATGCACAACGCGCTACAGGGCAATCCGCAGGATCTCGACGAGGAGCAGTGGGGAACCTGGGAGCAGTACAACGAGATGAACGCGCGCGAGCTGTCGGAGGGCTGGGACGTGTGCCTCGTACACGACCCGCAGCCGGCCGGCTTGTACCGGCTGGTACCCGAGAAGGCCAAGGGCTGGGTTTGGCGCTGTCACATCGACTTGTCGACCCCTAATCCGGCGACGATCGAGCGTCTGCTGCCCTACATCGCCGAGTATCCGCAATCGCTCTTTCACATGGCCGACTACGTGCCCAGGGGGATGGGCGGAAACGTGAACATCGTGCCGCCGGCGATCGACCCGCTGATGCCCAAGAACATGGCGCTCTCCCCCGAGGACGCCTCCTACGTGTGCGAGCAGTTCGGGATCGACGTCGACAGGCCGTTGATCTGCCAGGTCTCGCGCTTCGATCCCTGGAAGGATCCGCTTGGCGTGATCGACGCCTATCGGCTCGTCAAGCAGCAGGTTCCGGACGTGCAGCTCGCGCTCGTCGGCTCGATGGCGAGCGACGACCCGGAGGGCTGGGACTTCTTCAATGCCACGATCGCCCATGCCGACGGCGACCCCGATGTGCACATTCTCAACAACTTCAACAACGTCGGGGCGATCGAGGTCAACGCGTTTCAGTCCCACGCCGACGTGGTCGTACAGAAGTCGATACGCGAGGGCTTCGGGCTGACGGTATCCGAGGCGATTTGGAAGGCGCGGCCGTTCATCGGCGGCAACGTCGGGGGGATTCCGTTGCAGGTCGAGGACGAGGTGACGGGCTTCCTGGTGGAGACGGTCGAGCAGTGCGCGCAGCGCTCGCTGGAATTGCTGGGCGACCCGGCGCTCGGCAAGGCGCTCGGTCGGCGTGGCAAGGAGCACGTGCGCGGACACTTTCTGACACCGCGCTACCTGCGCGACTACCTGCGCATCTTCAAGGAGCTGGGCGAGGCATGAGCCCTTCCGACCCGAGCCCGGCGAGCCGGCGACGGTCATGAGCGCGGGACCGGCACAGCGCTCGCCGCTGGTGCTGGTGAGCAACCGAGGGCCTGTGACCTTCGGTCCCGGTGGGGAAGTTCAACGCGGCACCGGCGGGCTTGTGACGGCGCTGTCCGGGTTGGCCTCGCACCGCGACGCCGTTTGGATCGCCTCGGCGATGAACGAGCACGACGCGGCTGTGTCGCGTGAGCATGGCGCACGGCCCTTCCCCGTGAAGAGCCCGGCGGGCGGTGACTACCAGGTCCGCCTCGTCGTCAGCAGTCCGGAGGCCTATGACCGCTTTTACAACGTATTTGCCAACCCGATGCTTTGGTTCATCCAGCACTACCTGTGGGACCTCTCCAACGCACCGGACATCAGGCGCGAGGAGATCGAGGCGTTCGAGTTCGGCTACAACGCGGTCAACGAGGATCTGGCGCGAGCGGTGGTGGAGGAGATCGAGGCCGAGCGCGAGCCGGTGGTGATGGTGCACGACTACCACCTCTACACGCTCCCGGAGCTGGTGCGCAGGGCGCGTCCGGACGTGTTCTTGCACCATTTCGTGCACATTCCGTGGACCCAATCGGATTCATGGCGGGTGCTGCCATCGCGGATCAGGCAGGAGATCTTCGCGGGGTTGCTTGCGAATGACATCGTGGGCTTTCACACTCGCTCTTACAGACGCAACTTCCTGCAGTGCTGTCGCGACCTGATGGATCTCGAAGTGGACTTCGATCGCGGAGTCGTGCGCTGGCAGGATCGCGAGGTGTGGGTCAGGGCGTATCCGCTGCCGATCGACCACAGAGCGGCCCTGCAGGTCGCTCAGAGCGAGCGCGTGGAGGAGTTCGAGCGTGAGCTGTTGCGTCGCCGCCGCGACTTCTTGATCCTGAGAGTGGATCGTGCGGACCTTTCGAAGAACGTGCTGCGCGGCTTTTCCGCGTTCGACCTGTTTCTCGAGCAGCACCCGGAGTTTCGCGAGCGGGTGACGTTCGTGGCACAACTGATGCCTTCGCGTACAGACGTACCCGAGTACGCCGAGTACCTGGAACGGATCGAGGCGCTCGTGGCGGTCGTCAACCATCGCCACGGCACACCCGACTGGATGCCGATCCAGCTGAAGCTGCGCGACGATCTGGAGGAGGCGATGGCGGCCTACAAGCACTACGACGTGCTGCTCGTGAATGCGATGTTCGACGGGATGAACCTCGTCGCGAAGGAGGGTCCGATCGTCAACGAACGCGCCGGCGTGTCGATCCTCTCCGAGAACACCGGTGCGCACGAGGAGCTCGGCGAGTATGCACTGTCGGTGAACCCATTCGACATCCAGGAGCTGGCCGACTCGATCCACGCGGCACTCGACATGCCGGCACAGGAGCGCAGACGCCGGGCGCGTGGGCTCGTGGAGATCGTGACCTCGCGCGACCCGGGCGACTGGATCGACGAGCAACTGGCGGACATCAGGGCCAAGCGGGCTGCCGCCGGGTCTGTTTGACGGGCGAGCCCGAGGCCCGCGGGCCTCGGTCGCCGGTCACCGGAGTGGGAGCTCGGGTCTCACACGCGTCTGTCCACGTGAGCGGGGTACGTCTCGCAGCGGCCGGGCGGCTCATCGAGGCTTGGCGCAGGCCCCTGTTATGATCCGCCGCCGCGCCTCGAGCGCCACCTCATGACCTTGCCTGCCCCCACATACGACCTCGTCTTGCTGCTCGACCCACAGGTCGAGGAGCAGGTGCGCACGAAGATCGTGGCCGACGCGCGTGCGGCGATCGAGGCAAAGGGCGAGCTCGTGCGCCACGACGAGTGGGGTGAACGAGCGCTTGCGTATCCGATCGACCACAAGGCAACCGCGGAGTACCACCTGCTGCAGTTCCACGTCGGCGCCGTCGAGTTGATCGCCGACCTCGACCGTACGCTGCGCATCACCGACGGGGTGATCCGCTTTCGCATCAACAAGCTCGAGCCCGGTACGCCCGCCGCGCCCGATATGTCTCCCGGCGCCGCGCCGCCTGCCCGCGAGGAGACCGAGCATCCCCCAGCCGAGGAACAAGCGGTCGCGTAATACACTCGGGGTCGTGTCGCCGCCCGAGACAACGACTGACCGGAGGCTCTTGGTAGATGCCGCCGGCGGGCCTGGTTGCGGACGCGCGCTCGGACGCCGCGATCGCGGTGGGCCATCGTGAGTGAGCAGCCCGTCGGCGCAGGTTCCGCGCAGCGAAGGACCGACGTCCTGCGCGCTTCGCCGCCGATGTTCGAGTCGCGCTTGCTCGATGCGTTCTCGCGCGTGCATCCGTTCGTGCCGATCTTGATCTTTCTGCCCGTGATCGTGGCGTTGGAGGCCTGGGAGCTGTCGTTCGTGCAAGCCCTCGTGGCGCTCGGCCTGTTCCTCGCGGGGTACGCGCTATGGACGTTGTTCGAGTACTGGCTGCACCGGATCGTGTTCCACTTCGAGCCCGACCGTGGCATCGGGGCGCGTATGCACTGGATCATCCACGGCATCCACCACGAGCATCCGAACGATCCCCTGCGCCTGGTGATGCCTCCCGCGGTGAGCATCCCGCTCGGAGCGCTCGTGTTCGGCCTGCTGTATGTGGTATTCGGGAAACACTATGCGCCAGGCGTGGGAGCCGGGTTCTTCGCGGGGTACCTCGCCTACGACATGCTCCACTACTACGTGCATCACTTCCGCCCCCGCTCGCGTTTGGGCAGGATGCTGCGCGAGCGCCACATGCGCCACCACTTCCAGGACGACACAAAGGGCTTTGGAATCAGCGCCCCTTACTGGGACGAGGTGTTCGGCACCTCCTCACGCGACGAGTCGCGCTAGCGTTCGTCGCCGATATCGATACGAGAGGAACAAAGCCGTGGCCGCCACCAACATCAACCGGGTCGTGATGACCGGCAACCTGACCGCCGATCCCGAGCTGCGCTCGCTGCCGAGCGGCTCCTCCGTGTGCAAGCTGAGGATCGCCTGCAACACGCGCCGCAAGAACGGCAGCAGCGGCGAATGGGAGGACAAGCCCAACTATTTCAACGTCACCGTTTGGGGCGCGCAGGGCGAGAATGCGGCCCGTTATCTGGCCAAGGGACGCCCCGTCGCGATCGACGGGCGGCTCGAGTGGCACGAGTGGGACGCCCAGGACGGCACAAAACGCAGCGCAATCGATATCATTGCCGACTCGGTGCAGTTCCTTGGCTCGCGCGAAGACCCATCCGGAGGCGGAGGGTATGCGGGAGGCGCGGCATCTCAGGGTAGTGACGTGCCGGTCGACAACGGCGACTTCCAGCCCGCACCGGTCTCCGGCGCCCCAGGCGACGACGACATTCCGTTCTAGTTCAAAAGCAAGGGATTTACTGTGGCAAAGCGCGGTCGCGGCAAGCCAGTCCGACGACGAGACAAGAAGGGCGGATCCGGTAGCGGAAGGCGCAAGCCTTGCCAACACTGCCGCGACAAGGTCGAGCAGGTCGACTACAAGGACATCTCGACGCTGCGCAAATTCATCTCCGAGAAGGGCAAGATCCGCTCGCGCAGGATCACCGGCGCATGTCGGCGCCACCAAAGCCAGATCGCTCGTGCGGTCAAGCGCGCCCGCGAGCTGGCGTTGCTGCCCTACGTGAACGAGGGCGGGCGCGACGACCATCCGCGCCGCGAACGTGGCGATCGGGATCGCGAACGCTAGAGCAGGCCTGACGAGCAAGCCCTCGCACCGAACGATCCCGCTCCCCGCGCCCTCACGAACACTTCTCAATCCCCTACGAGATTCCAGGACTAAACCAGATGCCCGAAGCCATACTCCTGAAGGACGTTGACACGCTCGGCGAGCAAGGGGCCGTGGTGGATGTCTCCAAGGGCTACCTGCGCAATTTCCTGATCCCGCGCAAGCTGGCCCAGCCGGCGACGAAAGGCGCGATCGAAGTGATTCGCCAGCGCCAGCAGGCAGCTGAGCGGGCCGCGCGCGAGTACGTCGAGAAAGCGAACGACAACGCCGCGCTGCTGAACAAGACGGTGATCACGATCGCCCAGCAAGCCGGGGCGGACGGTCGTCTGTTCGGGTCGGTCACCGCGCAGGACATCGCCGCCGCGATCCGCGACGCACGCGGACTGCGCACCGACAAGAGCAACGTGCATCTGCCTGAGCCGATCAAGAACGTCGGCACCTACATGGTCGTGGTCGAGGTCGTCGACGGAGTGACGGCCACCGTGAAGACCATGGTCGTCGCGCAGAAGTAGCCGGGCGCACAGCCGGCCGCTTCCCGTCTTGCGGTCTGACCCGCCTGCGAACATACGTTCGTGAGCCTGGGCGCCAATGATTTCTCTCCCAATTGCGGGTTCCCGGTGCGAGCCATGGACCCACTCGACGTAGACTCGCCAAAGCAATGAGCACGGTCTCTCGAGCTAACGGCTCCGGCATCCCTACGGGCGTGATCGCCCCACCGCACAATCTCGACGCCGAGCAATCGGTGCTTGGCGCGATCCTGCTGTCCGAGCGCTCGCTGTATGCGCTGGTGATCGAAGAGGGGCTGCGCTCCGAGGACTTCTACCGCGACCGTCACGGGCACATCTACGACGCGATGCTTGCTCTGTACAACGAGTCCGAGCCTGTGGATGTGCTGACGGTCACCGACCGGCTGCGCCAGAACGGCAAGCTCGAGCAAGTCGGCGGATCGGCGGCGGTGGACGAGCTGACGGGGGTCGTCCCAGCCGCTGGACATGCCAGGCGCTATGCGCAGATCGTGCGCGAGAACGCGCTGCTACGGCGCCTGCTGTCCGCCTCATATGACATCCAGTCGAGCGTGCTCGAGCGCCAGAGCGCTCCACGCGAGCTGGTGGAGCAGGCTGAGAAGACGATGCTCGAGGTCGCGCGCGACGATCGCCGCCAAGACTTCCGTTCGATCGAGGAGGTGCTGCACGAGGAGCTCGACAAGCTGCACCGCCTCTCGATCGAGGGCACCTCGCTGACCGGCGCCCCCTCGGGCTTCAAGGACCTCGACGAGATTACCGGCGGCTTTCAGCCAGGGAACCTGATCATCATCGCCGCGCGGCCCGCGATGGGCAAGAGCGCGCTGGTGTGCAACATCGCCGAGAACGCCGCCGTGGAACACGGCAGGCCGGTGGCACTGTTCAGCCTGGAGATGGCAGAGGCCGAGCTTGCCCAGCGCTTTGTCGCCTCCCAGGCGCGCATCAAGGGCGAGGAGCTGCGCAAGGGGCGCGTCAAGGAAGAACGCTGGCCGAAGATCCTCAAGGCCTCTCAGCGCTTGGCGGACGCTCCCCTGTGGGTGGATGACTCGAGCGACGTGGGCATGCTCGAGATCAGGGCCAAGGCGCGCCGCTTGCACTCGCAGTGCGAGAACGGCCTCGGCCTGATCATCATCGACTACCTGCAGCTGATGCGCACCGACAGTCGCTACGACTCGCGCGTGACGGCCGTGGGCGAGCTCAGCCGCGGGCTGAAGATCCTGGCGCGCGAGCTTGGAGTGCCGGTGATCGCGCTCTCACAGCTGAGCCGCGCCGTGGAGACTCGTCCGGACAAGCGGCCCCAGCTCTCGGACCTGCGCGAGTCGGGGAACCTCGAGCAAGACTCCGATCTGGTGATGTTCATCTACCGCGACGAGTACTACAACGAGGACTCCGAGCGGATGGGCGAGGCGGACTTGATCATCGCCAAGCATCGCAACGGCGCGGTCGGCAAGGTGACGCTGACCTTCCAGAAGGAGTACCCGAAGTTCATGAACTACGCGGGCGAGAGCCGCTACGCCGCATGAGCGCCGACATCCTCAGCCTGCCGGCCTCGCGCGATCCGAATGCCTGCCCACTCGGACTGTGTGACGGGAGCGGCTTCGTGGTGGACGAGACCGCCAACACCGCCTCGGACTGTCGCTGCCGCGCCAGCCGCATCGCTCGCAAGCGGGCCGCGAGCCTCGAGGGCCGCGTGCCCAAGCGCTATCGGGGCGCCTCCTTCGATCGGCCGCCCGTGCCGGGGATGCCCGAGGCGGTGGTGTCGGAGGTTCGAAGCTATGTGCGCAACCTGAATGCACGGCTCGAGGAAGGCCGCGGGATGTGGCTGGTCGGTGACGTCGGCACGGGCAAGACGACGCTCGCGATGATCGTCTCGGCCGCGGCCTTGGACGCCGGGCACTCTGTCGCGATCTACTCGCTGCCCCGTTTGCTCAACCTGATCCGCGACGAGATCGGCACCGAAAACAGTCTGCTCGACCTGCTCGATCGACTCTCCGCGGTCGACCTGCTCCACATCGACGACCTCGGCGCCCAGCACACGACGCCCTGGAGATTGGAGCAGCTGTACTCGATCGTGGACGCTCGCTACCAGGCCGGCCGGCCGATCGTGGCGACCACCAACCTGATGCCCAGTGCCTTGGCAGAGCAGATGGGCAGGCAGATCCACACCACCGTGACCGAGGACGGTGAGGGTCAGACGAGCGCCGAGCGCAAGGTCGTCTCCAACGACTCCAGCGAGGTGGTCGGTCAGCGAATCGTCTCGCGCCTCGTGGAGATGTGTGGCGATCCCCTGCCGCTGTTCGGAGGCGACATGCGACGTCTGCCCTACGAAGCGGATTCCCCCGTCACCCGCTCCGCCGGGCCGGGCTACGCGCGTGGAGCCTGATCCGTCGCTCTCGACGTCCGTCGCGTGGACGGGTCCCTAGAATCATGACTCGATGCCGGGCATAGTCATAGTGGGCGCCCAGTGGGGCGACGAGGGCAAGGGGAAGATCACCGATCTACTCGCCGAACACGGCGATGCCGTGGTGCGCTTCCAGGGCGGTAACAACGCCGGGCACACGATCGTGCGCGGCGAGGAGGAGTGGAAGCTGCACCTGATTCCCTCGGGCATCCTGTACCCGGGCAAGCGTTGCGTGATCGGCAACGGCGTGGTGATCGACCCAAAGGTGTTGATCGAGGAGCTCGACGCGCTGCGTGCGCGGCGGGTCGATGTGAGCGGACTGCGAATCTCCGCCAATGCGCACCTGATAATGCCCTACCACCTGCTGCTCGACTCGGCGGGCGAGGCGAAGCTCGGAAGCCTTCAGATCGGCACCACGCGGCGCGGGATCGGGCCCTGCTACGCGGACAAGGCGGCGCGCCTGGGAATACGGGTGCAGGACCTGCTGGACGAGAAGATCCTCAAGAAGAAGATCCTGGCCGCGCTCGAGCCCAAGCGGCTCAGCCTGCGCCCGTTCGCCAAG
>DATHNH010000076.1:0-4412 GCA_035486255.1 Solirubrobacteraceae bacterium
GCCTTCGCGACGCGATGGGGTGGGGGAAAGCCGCAAGCCACTGACTCTAGCCATGCGGGGCAGACCTCCGCGCAAGTAGCGTGAGAGCCAGGTTTCTCGATGTCGAGAGCCACGTTTCTCAGCGTCGAGAGCCACATTTCTCCGCGGATCGGCCGGTGTTTCCGGTGCTGTCGAAGCGACACTCGGGAGTCCTCGGGATGCTAGGTTCAACTCGTTATGGCAGCGGAGCCAGCATCACCGGCCGGGCCTTCGCAGCCGCCCTCGCGTGGGAGGCTGAGCCTGGGCATCGTGTTCGCGCTGGTCGTGATCGTCGTGATCGCCGGGGGCGTGGCATTGCTCGCGAGCGGCGGCACCAGCAAACGTCCCAGCGCCAATGGCATCCAAGGGGTGGCCTCAGCCAAGTACGCCGGCTCGCTCGCCTCGCCGCCCGCGCCCGAGTTTCCCCTTTCGTTGCGCAACTACAAGGGCCAGCGCGTCAACATCGCCCAGTACAAGGGCAAGGCGGTGCTCCTGACATTCCTCTACACCCACTGCCCCGACGTGTGCCCGATCATCGCCTCGAACTTGGGCGTGGCACTGAACATGTTGGGTCCCGCCAAGGCCGCCAAAGTGCAGGTGATCGCCGTGTCGGTCGATCCACGTGGGGACACGCCCACGGCGGTGGCCTCGTTCCTGGCGCGTCACGGCATGACCGGCCGCATGCAGTACCTGATCGGCTCGGCAAGGGAACTGGGTGCCGTATGGAAGGCGTGGGGTGTGGGCGCCGAACAGGATGCCCAACAGCCACAGCTGGTCAATCACAGCGGGCTGGTCTATGGGATCAGCGCCGGCGGCAAGGTCACGACCCTCTACGCGGCCAGCTTCACCCCGCAGGAAATCGTCCACGACGCGCCGCTGCTCGCCTCTAGCTGAGCGGTTGCGCCGGACCGCCTCCCGTGTGATGCGCCCGCGCGTGGTGTTGCGTATCGGCTGCTCGCCCGCATGCAGGGTCTGGCATCGAGGGTGTCCGGTATCGAGGTGTCTGGTATCTAGGTGTCTGGTATCGAGCGGGTCCGCATCGGGGGGGGTGTCCCGGTATCGGGGGGGGGTGCTCGGTATAGAAGGGCGTCTCTGGTATCGAGCTCAGGTTCGCTCGACTGGGCCCGGCGAGCCCTCGAGGCGCCGGCGCAGCTCCGGGCCGCGTCCGGCGCCCACCGCACGAGCGGCGCGCTCCTCGCTCAGCTCCAAGCCGTGGGAATGGGCGAAGTCGAGCAGGTCCTGGCGTTCCTCGCCCTGCTTGGCGGTACGTAGGAAGAGCCAGCAGAACAGGCACAGCGTGAGGATGCTCTCCTCGATCATCATCACCGCGCCTGCGAGGTTCTGGTCGGCGACCGGAGATATGTGCCAGATCGCATCCCCGTGCAGGTAGAACGGGTAGAACACGGTTCCCGACCACAGGAACACGTTGCCTAGTACCGTGCCGGTCAGGCGCACCGCGACGATGTAGCCGAGCTTCGCGGAATTGCCGAACCAGCTCGGCATCGGCAGCGGCCCGAACAAGCACATCCACATGTTGATGCCGAAGCCCAGGAACATCGCATGCTCGAGGGCGTGCACACCGGCATGGCGCAGGGCGGCTTCGTAGAAGACGGGCAGATGCCACACATACAGGTCGATCGCCCACAACGGGAATGCGATCAGAGGGTGGGCGAGGATGCGTAGCCGGTCGAACAGCTTGATGCGCAGAATGGGCGCGATCAGCGGCCCGGTCAGGCCGAGCACGATCAACAGCGCCGCGATGTCGCCCAGCAGCAGGTGCTCGACCATGTGCGCGCTCAACAGTTCCTGACTGTCGCCGCCGAGCGAGGTGAGCGCGACGCCGATTGTGATGAAGCCGCCGTAGAACGAGGCTTGGCGCCAGCCGGGCACGGGGCGTTTCTGGCGCCCTAGAGTCTGTACCCGCTTGGCGTAGGCCAGTCCGAACAGGGCGAGTGGGCCGAGCTGGGTGAGGGCCTCGAAGGCGGTCGATGTAGCGAGTGTCGCCATGCTCCGGAAGCCTCGCATAGACTGGCGCGCGCATGCTCACCTCGCGTCGTTTGCCGTCCGCGCTCGGCGGCCTTGGCATCGTCGCGTTGCTGTTCCCACAGGATGCCTCGGCGCACGGGATCGTGGGTAGGGCCGACCTGCCGATTCCCGTCTGGCTGTTCAGCTGGACCGCGGCGATCGTGCTCGTCGTCTCTTTCGTGGCGCTCTCCACATTGTGGACGGCGCCGCAACTGCAGACCGAGCATCGCAAGCGGCTGTTCGCGATGCCGGCTGTGCTCGCGCGCTTGGCGAGCCTGATCGGGCTGGCGCTGTTCGCGCTGGTGCTCTACAGCGGCTTCGACGGCGCCCAGGTGTGGTCGGTGAACTTCGCCCCGACATTCATCTACGTCATCTTCTGGGTCGGCTTTCCCGTCGCGAGCGTCGTCTTCGGCGACATCTTTCGCGCTTTCAGCCCGTGGCGCTCTTGCGCACGTGCGATCCGCTGGATCGGCAGACGGATCGCGCCGAAGGCTTTTACTCGTGCGCCGCTGCGCTATCCCGAGCGCTTGGGCATGTGGCCCGCCGTAGCCGTGATCGTCGGCTTCGCCTGGATGGAGCTCGTCTACATCTTCCCCGACCGCGATCAACCGTCCACGCTGGCGGCGCTGTCGCTCGCCTACTTCGTGACGATGCTCGCCGGGATGGCCCTGTTCGGGATCGAGGACTGGGGTGAGCGCGCCGACGGCTTCGGCGCCTACTTCAACCTGCTCTCGCGTATGTCCGCGCTCTGTCAGGACGAGCACGGCGTCGTGTGCGCGCGTCGCCCCCTGAGCGGCTTGCCCGACATCCAGGTCCGCGCCGGCACGATCGGGCTCATATGCGCGGTGATCGGCACGACCACATTCGACGGCTTCTCGAACGGCGGCATCTGGCGCACCAACGAGTCGAGCCTGCAGAGCCTGGTCGCGGACCTCGGTTTCAACCAGACGCCCGCGCTCGAGCTGACCTACTCGGTGGGGCTCGTGCTGTGCGTACTGCTCGTCGCCGGGATCTACCGGCTCGGCATCGTCGGCGTGCACAGCGTCAGCACTCGCTTCGAGATGCACGAGCTCAGCCGCACTTTCGCCCACACACTTGTGCCGATCGGGTTCGCTTACGTGCTCGCCCATTACTTCTCGCTGCTCATCTGGCAAGGTCAGGCGATCGGTTATCTGGCATCCGACCCGCTCGGCAACGGCGCCAATTACCTTGGTACGAGCTCTTACCAAATCGACTACACGATCATCTCCTACGCGGCGATCTGGTACGTGCAGGTGGCGGCTCTGATTGCCGGCCATGTCGGCGGGCTGATACTCGCCCACGACCGCGCGCTCGCGATTTATCCCAACCAGGAGCAGGCGATCCGCTCGCAATATTGGATGCTCGCGGTGATGGTCGCTTTCACCAGTTTCGGGCTGTGGCTGCTCTCGGCAGTCGGCACGTGAACGGTGGAGTAGAGTTGTCCGAAGTGTTCACGGGAATACTGTTTCTCCTGCCGGCCCTGGCGCTGGCTTTGGTGCTGTTGACACGCCGCTATCCGGGTGAGCGGGCGCTGGCTCGTCGCCTCGGGGCGTCACGCCATGCACGCGCGGAGCGTCCCGGTGCCAGCGTGCCGCGAGCCGCGCGACCGTTCGCCGTGGCCGTGCACGGGGGTCTGTTGATCGCCCGCTCGCTCGCGGTTCGTCCACCGCCCGCGCTCTTCACGGCGAGCTAGAGCGCCGCGCCCGCGAGGGACGCGCTACTCGCCGTGAGCGAGTGTCTGTGCGCGGCCGCTGGGCCGTGCAAGCACTCCTTGCCATATAGCCGAGCGTTACTCGCGCTCTCCCGGATCGCGAGTAACGGGCGCCGTCCGTATCCCTTCGAGCTCTGAGGAGCATCCATGCCACGTCGTCTGATCCTTGTCCTGGTGGGCGTGCTCGTGCTTGCCGCGCCGAGCGGCAGCGCACTCGCCGGCGACAGCACCCAACCGGGCACCTCGCCCGAGGGCGAGAACCCGATCAACGACCAAGGGAGCAATTACGACTATCGCTCGGAAATAACGTCGATCTCCCCGAAAGTCCAGGGTCTGAATGTCGAAGTGCTCGAGTTCGCCGATCGGCTTGTGCTCACCAACCACACCGGCAGGACCGTGACGGTGTACGGCTACTCGGGCGAGCCCTACGCGCGCGTGCAGCCAGACGGTAGGACCGAACAAAACCTGCGCTCACCCGCCGTCTACCTCAATACGAACTTCTATGGAAACGTGACCGTACCCGCTTCCGCGAGCGCGAGCGCTCCGCCCAAGTGGGTGATGGTCGATCGCAGTGGAACATTCGAATGGCACGACCATCGAATCCACTGGATGAGCCCCGTGACGCCGCCGCAGGTCA
>DATHNH010000077.1:0-7479 GCA_035486255.1 Solirubrobacteraceae bacterium
AACACCGCAAAGTCTCAGGGGAGCTGGTGCTTCAAGGCAAAGCCGGAAGTCCCCAGCGCATTTTGCCCCGCTGCTCACACCCTGTCAGGATCGCTGCTGCCGGAACAGTACCGTAGCTTCGCGTGGCCGGGCTCGGGCAGCGGAGGGGCGGGCGGAAACGATGGAACCCGCATCATCACCGGTTTGCAGAGTCGCGTAATGCTCGAGCTCGCGGGCGAAAGCTTCTCGGAAGTCGCCGGAGCAGGCGGGATGAACGGACCCGTGCCGGGCGCCGCGGCCTTCGCTGAACCGAACCAGGGATTCATCGCCGACGGAGTCTCCACGGGCATAAGTGTCGATGGTCAAGGTCAGGCGCCGTTGATCGAGGTCACCACCCGTCCCGCCGGTGACGAACTGGGAGAGGAATCGGTTCCCTTCCGCCGTCCGCTCTATGCCGTGACGCAAGCGCCGGGCAGCTTGCCGGGAGATGCAAACGCCCAGGCGATCGCGGTCGGAGCGGAAGGTGAGGTAACGCATTATGTCCCCGGTCAGGGTTGGCAATCGGAATCGCTGTATGCCGCGACGAGCCAGACCCCACCGTCCTCACCACCGACGCTACGCGGTGTCGCCTGGCCGACGCCTGAACGCGCGTACGCCGTCGGCGACAACGGCGCGATGTGGATGTGGCAGGCAGCCACGGGCCTGTGGGGACCGGACCCGGGCAAGCCGTTCAACTTCGTCGGCCAGCTCACCGCGATCGCGTTCTCCGGGGTGGACCCGAACGTCGGCTACGCGGTCGGTCGCCAGGGCGTGCTGCTGCACTTCGGCAAGAGCTGGGAACAGGAACCGATCTGTGGTCCAGGCGTCTCCGAAACGTGTCTCTCCGCGGAACTGGCTCAGGTGAACTTCACGTCGGTCACATTCGCGGGCACGGAGGCGTTTGCCACATATCGAACGCTTGAAGGGCTGAACGAGGTCGGCGGAGTGGCCGTGCGGGAAGGCGCCGGCGCTTGGCACGTGGACTCGGGTGTGATGGCGCTGCTCGCCCAAGCGCATCTGCCTTCGACCCAAACGGTGCTTTCGCGGATCGCCGGACTGCCCGACGGCGGGGTGGTCGCAGCTGGGCCGGGACTCGTGATAGAGCGTGACACACCCTCCTCGACGTGGCGATTCTCGCCCCAGCCACTGCCGGAAGCGCAGAGCATCTCCGCGCTTGCGGCCTATCGCGAATCCTCGGGAGCCGTGCGAGCGGTGGTGTCGATCGACCTCGACGGATACCTGAACCCTCAACGATGGGATGGCCCCAATGTGCTCGACGGCGAACGCAGTCCGTTCGGGCCTGTAGACATCCCTCCGCTCACGGCCGAAGGTGCCCCTCCGGCGCAGCTGCCACCCGACCTGCTGCCCAACTCCGGCTATATGCTCAAGGAGACCGCCAACGGGTGGCTCGATATGGAGCATGAAGCACTGCCTGACACCGGAACGGAAGACCGACCCGACCGACCCGACCCGGTACTGGCCCTGCTCGTCAGCCCAAGCGGCTCCTCAGGCCTAGCGGTCGGCGGACAGGTCGGCGATATCGAAGGGTTTGGGCCGAGCCCCAACCATGAGACGGCCGCGGCGATGCGCTACCCGGCGAGCGACGCGTCATCCGACGGGGCCTCACCGGCACCCGTTTTCACCACCCCCGGCAAGGCCAGTTTCGTGGTGGCCGCCGGGGCCAAATGCATAGCGTCCTGCACCGACTTCCTTCACGAGGGCATCGGACCGGAAGCCTGGCTCGCCCATGCGTTGCTGTCAGCGAACAACATCGCGAAGGGGTCTGCCGGCGGCTTGCGCGCATTCCTGTATGACGGAAGCCAAGGCGGCGGCGAAGACGTCTTCTCGCGCTATTTGAGTGGCCATCAGGAAGTCCTGCCGACCTATGGCCCGGAAGGTGGTGGCGCCGGAGACGAACCCGGTCCCGCGGGAACCATCGCGTACTCATTCATCTCCGAAGGCAGCGGCGGTCCGGTAAGCGTCATCATGCTCGACTGCTCCAAGCTCGAAGACCCGAAACTAGAAGAAGCCCAGCTTGGATGGGTGGAAGAAAAGCTCGGGCAGGCCAAGGCAGCCAAAACACCCGCGATCGTAATCGGCGCCGACTCGCTTGAATTCACGCTGCCAGAGCCATACGGTCCTCGCGCTGTATTCCTCGCTCAAGCGGTCGCGTCGAAGTTGTCCTCGATCCTCATACGCGGTGGAGCGTCCGCCTATTTCTTCGATTATCCCGAAAGCAACGTCCACGCTGAAATCAGCAAGCCCGGCTTCCAGGCGCTCCAGGTCTACGGCACCGGCACACTCGGCTACATCGACACCAACGAGAACAGCAACGGCTTCCACGATGCGCTCGGCTCGAGCGGGTTCCTGGTGACTGAAGTGGAAACGGCGGCTCGCAACCCCGCCACCAACGTGGCGCCGGTGAACGTGAAGGTCGTCCCGAACATCTCCCAGCTCGCGCTCGACGCCACCAACGGAGTCTTGCTGCACCGCAGCCAGGTCGCGCTGTTCGAAGCGCTCGCCCGTCGCGCCGACGGAGGTGAGGCGATGAGACAGGGGAACAACCCCGAATGGACCGGTCCAGACCCCTACGACCCCATACCCTTCGACTGCCGGGGCCCGAACTGCGCTTACGAGGTGTCAAGCGACTACACGTTCAGCTCGTCGAACCCCGACATCGGCGGCTTCGTAGCCCATGGCCCCTCCTCGGAAGAACCCCGCCAGGTGCTCCTCGGCGCAAACCACCTGGCTGTCCCCGACGAACCACGCAACGCCAACGGCGAACTGAACGCCGGCGGGCACTTCAGCGAAAACTCCAAGGGCGAACCGGTCAACGAAAAGGGCGAAGTGGTCGCTCGCGACCAGTCGGGCACGTTCTGTCCATATAACGCCGGTACGACGATCGTCTCGATCGCCGCGGGAGGGCTGACCTATTCCGAGCCTGTGACCGTGCAGGCCGGCTCGGTCGAGTACCCGTGCGGGACCGTCCCGCTCAAGCACCCCCCGATCCTCAGAGCGCCCGTGAGCACCAACTTTAATGTGGTGGAACCATCTTCTCCGGGCCCCGGCTCGCCGAACCCGCAGCTGCAGACGCTCCTTCCACCGCCGCCGCCCCATCCTCCCCTTCATCACAAGCCGCCTCACCATCGACGGCCGCACGTGACCCCAGCGGCCTTCCTGCCGGCTGCGGCGGGACTGGCTCTGCTGCGCCCCGCGATCCTGCCACCGCCACCCACCGCGGCGCGGCCCTCACCGCCGAGCGGAACCTCATCCGCCCAGGTCTACCAGAGCGCCGTCGCGCCGGAGAGCGAGCGCGAGGAGCAGGAGGCAATCGACATGGTGCACAACATGGCCGTCTACAGCCGTGAGCCTCGACGACCCGTGCCCTACTACCTGCCCGCCGTGATCCTTTTGCTCGCCCTTGCCGGCGCCGGGCTATATGACGCGGGGAGGCGAGCACGTCCGAGGCTGGCGAGAAACGGACAGGAGTGAGCACGTTTCAAAGCGCCGAGCGCCTCAGTGTGCGGGCTCGATCAGTCCTGTCTCGATCAGTCCTGTCGTGATTTAGACGGCACCGATCGAGCCCGCGACGGCTGCATATGCGGCCCCTGGATCGCTGGTATCGAAAATTGCCGAGCCGGCGACGAACAGGTTTGCGCCGGCCGTCCGGCACAGCGGAGCGGTGCGCGAGTCGATGCCACCGTCGACCTCGAGCGCGACGGCGTCGCCGCCCCCGAGAATGTGGCGCAGCCGCTCGATCTTCTCGAGTGAGTGCTCGATGAACGCCTGTCCCCCCCAACCCGGACTGACGGTCATGCACAGCACCAGATCGATCATGTCGGGGACCTCCGCAACCGCGCCGACCGGTGTCGCCGGGTTGATCGCGACACCGACGCCGGCACCGCCCTCCCGCACGAGGCTCGCCGTGTAGGCGATATGAGGGGTGGCCTCGGCATGGAAGGTGATCGAGTGAGCGCCGGCCTCGAGGAAGTCGGGAATCATGCGCTCAGGGCGCTCGATCATGAGGTGTATGTCGAGTATGCCGCCGACCAGCTCGACCTGTTCGCGTAGCGCCGCAACCACGATCGGGCCGAGCGTAATCGACGGGACGAAGTGTCCGTCCATGACGTCGACATGGATGACGCGCGCGCCGGCGGCAAGCACCTCCTCGACCTGTGCGCCAAGCCGCGCGAAATCGGCCGAGAGAATCGACGGCGCCACACGCACCGCACGCAGGAGATCTCCGCGGGACATGCTCAGATCCTCTCAGACAGGAGGCTCATGTGACATGCAGGGTGAACTCGGCAAAGACGCGCAGGGCGAACTGGCAAGGACGCACCGACCGCACCGCGCTCAGAGCACATGAGCCTCCCAGCGCAGTCATACGACGTTTCATATGGCCATCAGCATCGAATCGCCGCAGTTGTTGCACTTGAGGATCGCCGTCGATGACATGCGCACGATCGTCGAATGCTCGCCGCAGTTGGGGCAAACCGAGGAAAGCTCGAAGCGGTGCAGACAATAGACACAGCGATATCTGCCGGGTAGGTTGGTGGGACGCAGCCAGGGCTCAGCGCAATTGGGGCACAGCGGGCCCAGATCGACTCGATCTTTCTTGGGTGTGCCCTGAGCGTCGTCCATGCTCACAGGCTACCCGTGGAAGGCGCAGCCACTCGCCGTATCCGCGCGATGAAGAATCCTGCCGTGCGATCGCGATGAGGCATCGTCAGCAGAGCCTCCGGCATTAGGGGATGGGTATGGACTTGCTGTTCGTGGCGGAGGTCGTCGAGCGCGAAGCTCGAGCTCCGACGAAGGAACTGTTCGATCTGTTGCTCATTCTCGGATGGCGAGATGGTGCATGTCGAGTAGACCAGCACGCCGCCCGGACGGAGCGCGCGGGCGCCGGCGAGCAGGATTGCGGCCTGCATCCGTGCCAGTTGCCCGACGTGAGCCGGAGTAACGCGCCAGCGCAGGTCAGGGCGGGCTTGCAGAGTCCCGAGCCCCGAGCACGGCGGATCTACGAGCACGCGGTCGAACACAGCACCGTCCGGTCTGGGCAGAGCCGCATCGGCGAGCTCGACGCGAACGCTGTGAGCGCCCAGGCGTCGAGCGGTATCGGCCAGCTCGGCTGCCCGCGCGCGGTTGCGCTCTACCGCGAGCACTTCGCCGCTGTCGCCCATCAGCGCGGCGATGTGCGTGCTCTTGCCGCCCGGGGCGGCACACAGGTCGAGGACCCGCTCGCCCGGCTGTGGGTCGAGCGTGCGCGCGACCAGCATCGCGGCGCGCGACTGGGCAAGGATCGCACCGTCCCGCCAGAGGCTCGAGCCATGCAGGTCGAGGGGGCCGTCGAGCACGAGCGCCTCGGGAATCTCTGGATCGGCGTGGGTTGGCACTCCAAGCGAGGGTGCGACGCTTGCGCGCTCGGCGCGCAGTGTGTTGACGCGCAGGGCAAACTCGCCCGGCTCGTTGTCGTAGGCCATCAGCGCGCGGGCGTCGGCACTACCGAGCTGCTGCCACCACAAGCGCGCGATCCACTCCGGGTGGGAGTGCGCGATCGCCGCGTGCTCGGGCGTGTCTTCGCGCAAGGAGCCGAGCAGCGCGTCAGACCCCTCACGGGCGGCTCGGCGCAGGACGGCATTCACCAGCCCGTGCGCAGAGCTCCGCTGCGCCTTGGCAAGCTCCACGCAATCGGCGACGATCGCGTGATCGGGAGCGCCACTCAGGTAGAGCAGCTCATACAGACCGAGCCGCAGCGCGCCCAGCACCGGAGCGTCGAGCCGGCCGACCGGACGCGAGGCGAGTCGCTCGATCAGGTAGTCGAGCGTGCCACGACGTTGGATCGTGCCGTAGGCGAGCCGCATCGCGAGCGCACGGTCGCGCGCGTCGAGCTCGTCTGCCTCCACTTGGAGGGCACGATCGGCATAAGCGCCCTGCTCGAAGACACGACGTAGCACGGCATAGGCGCAGCGTCGCGCGGGCGCGACACCTGTGTTCCTGGTCGGCGCGGGCCCGCTCACGGCGAGGGCAATCCGCGACCGCGCAGAAACGCGCCGGCGTCCATCGAGCGCTTGCCCGCCGGTTGGACCTCGAGTAGCTCGAGCGCGCCGTCGGCGCAACCGAGCAGCAGCTTGCCCTCGTGCGCGTACACGCCGTCGATGTCCTCCGAGCCTGGCAACGATGCAAGCCTGGACCGTCGCACCCCGAGCTGCGTCCCGTCGGGGAGGGCGACGCGCGTCCCGATGTGCGGGTTCAGCGCGCGTACGACGCGCTCCAGCTCCGCCGCCGGTCTACTCGGGTCGAGTAGCCGGTCGGCCGGTCCGATCTTCTCCGCATAGGTAACCAGGCGCTCGTCCTGCTCGGCGAATGGCAGCTGCTCACCACCCTCCAGCATGTCGAGCACGCTCACAAGCAGCTCTCCTCCCGTCCGCTCGAGGCGCGCGGCGAGCGAGCCGAAAGTGTCATCGGGACGGATGGGCTCGCTCGCGGTAAGACATACCGGCCCACTGTCGAGGCCGGCCGTGAGCCGCATTATCGAGGTTCCGGTGCGCTCGTCCCCGGCCATGATCGCGCGCTCGATCGGGGCTGCCCCGCGCCAGCGGGGCAGCAACGAGGGATGCAGGTTGAGCATCTCGTAGCCAGACAGCAGCGGCTCCTTGATCAGCGCACCGAAAGCGCACACGACGAGCGCATCCGGAGAGAGGCTTGCGATCGCCTCGCGCACGGCGGGATCGTTGACGCTCTGCGGCTGAGCAAGCTCGAGGCCGAGCATGCGTGCCGCATCGGCAACCGGCGGCGAGGCAAGCCGGCGACCCCGGCCGGCTGGACGATCCGGGCGCGTGAGCACGAGCACCGGGCGGTGCCTGGCCGGGTACGCTCGGCCGAGCTGCTCGGACTCGCCGGGATCGCTGCCCTCGCCGGGATCGCTAGCCTCGCCGAGATCGCTACCCTCGCCGAGACCTTGGCCCTTGACGAGCTGCTCGCCCGCAAGACGCGCGAGCACGGCGGCGGCGAAGTCCGATGTGCCGAGGAAGACGGTGCGCATCGAGGGCGTGTCTCGCCCTAGACGGCGCTCGCGGCCGCGTCTGCCTCGTGCATTTCGCGCATCGTCTGCTTGCGCAGCTCGCGCGGGATTCGGTCGAGGATCAGGATGCCCTCCAGATGGTCGATCTCGTGCTGGATGACGCGTGCCTCCAGTCCCTCTGCCTCCACGACCAGCTCGTTGCCCTGCACGTCTCTGGCGCGCACCTTCACTTGTGCGGGCCGCTCGACCTCGACGTGCACGCCTGGAAGGCTGAGACAGCCCTCCTCCAACGTCTCGAGCTCTTGGCTCGACCACTCGATAGTGGGGTTGACGAGCGCTGTCAGCGGATCGTCGCTGTAGGCGCGGTAGACAAGCACGCGGTGAAGCACGCCGAGCTGTGTCGCGGCCAGACCGATGCCGAGCGCATCGTGCATCAACTC
>DATHNH010000078.1:0-14316 GCA_035486255.1 Solirubrobacteraceae bacterium
TAGAGTCTTTGCATGGAGCTTCGCGCGCTGGGCCACACCGGAGTCAAGGTCAGCCCCCTCTGCCTCGGCGCGATGATGTTCGGCGCGTGGGGCAATACCGACCACGACGACTCGATCGCGATCATCCACCGTGCGCTCGACGCCGGAATCAACTTCATCGACACCGCCGA
The DNA here is from genome assembly GCA_035486255.1 of Solirubrobacteraceae bacterium. Lineage (GTDB taxonomy): Bacteria > Actinomycetota > Thermoleophilia > Solirubrobacterales > Solirubrobacteraceae > Palsa-744. The sequence continues at coordinate 171 of DATHNH010000078.1, forward strand.
CGTCTATGCCCGCGGCGAGTCCGAGGAGATCGTCGGCAAGGCCCTGACGGGCGGCAAGCGCGACAACGTGATCCTTGCCACCAAGGTGCACGGCACGATGGGAGAGGACCCGAACGAGTTCGGCAACTCACGCCGGTGGATCGTCAGAGAGGTCGAGAACAGTCTGCGACGTTTGAAAACCGACTGGATCGACCTGTACCAGATCCATCGTCCAGAGCTCGACACGGACATCGACGAGACGCTCGGGGCTCTGAGCGACCTGGTGCGCGCAGGCAAGGTGCGCTACATCGGCTCCTCCACGTTCCCGGCGAGTCGGATCGTCGAAGCGCAGTGGGTGGCACGCGAGCGTGGTCGAGAGCGCTTCGTCTGCGAGCAACCTCCGTATTCGATCCTCGTGCGCGAGATAGAGAAGGATGTGCTGCCGACTTGCCGGCGCTACCACATGGGCGTGATCCCTTGGAGCCCACTGGCCGGCGGTTGGCTGTCAGGTCGCTATCGCAAGGATGTCGAGGTCCCGACGTCGCGTCGCGCGCAAATGATCCCGGCCCGCTATGACATGTCGATCCCGGCCAACCAGCGCAAGCTGGAGGCTGCCGACGCGCTCGGCCGGCTCGCCGAGGAGACGGGCATCAGCCTGATCGAGCTGGCGCTCGCCTTCGTGATTCGCCACCCAGCTGTGACCGCGGCGATCATCGGGCCGCGGACGATGGAGCACCTCGAGTCCCAGCTCGGCGCAGCCGACGTCGAGCTGAGCGAGAACGTCCTCGATCGGATCGACGAGATCGTCCCGCCCGGCGTCAACGTCAATCCGACCGATGGCGGCTGGTCGAACCCCGCGCTCGAGCCCTCCACTCGGCGGCGCTAGGCCGTCCTCTCCGGCGGGCCTCTCAGGCCACTCTCTGGCGGGCTCTCAAGCCCCCTCTCTGGCTGGCTCTCAAGGCCACTCTCTGGCGGGCCTCTCAGCCACTCTGGCGGTCTCTCAGGCCACTCTCTGGCGGGTCTCTCAGGCCACTCTCTCTGGGTCGCCCTCGCCGGCGGGCGAGTCGCGCCAACCTCTAACGGCCGAAGTCAGAGCCAGTGGAGGTGGACGTCAAGCGCCGCCGATCGCCCAGGAGCCATGAGTGGAGCAGGAAGGTAAGGCCTCTGCCACCCGTCCGGCTATCGTGCGCACGCTCTCAGGGTATAAATGGAAGACCGAATGGAAGACCGTCAACGTTCGCTGAGAAGGGAGAGCGACATGCATACAGGTGCGATCCTCGAGGTGTCCGAGCACGAATTCGACGACGAGGATTGGGACGACGCGGAAGATCTGGATAGCGACGAGCTCGACATCGACCTCGACGAGGAGGACATCGAGCCCGAGGACGAGGAGGACTTCTGAGCTGCTTCCGGCACGCGGGACCGTAGGCTAGGTGTGTGCCCATTGCGTCGACCTCGATCACAAGCAGCTTCGACTCGTTCGTCGAAGCCGCCAGCCAGTTCTTCTCCGATCTGGCGGCGGTTCATTGGGGCGCGCTTGCGCTTGGCCTCCTGTTCTTCGGCCTGAACCTGACGCTGCGCTCGCGCGCCTTCTTCCATAGTCTGCGCGCGGCCTACCCGGCGGTCCGGTTCCAGTGGCGGCGGATCTGGGGAGCCTATTTCGCGGCGGTGGGCTTCAACAACGTGGTGCCGGCGCGGGGAGGCGACGTCATCAAGCTGTTCCTGGTGCGCAGCTCGATCCCGGGCTCCTCCTACCCGACGGTCGCGTCAGCCTTCTTCGTCGAGTCGATCTTCGATGTCTGCGTGGGCGTGCTGGTGCTCATCTTCGCCTTCAGCCAGGGTGTCTTCCCCAAGCCTCCGGACTTCTCGAAGCTGAACTCCTTCGATATCTCCTACCTGGCCGAGCATTTCCGCTTCACGCTCTTTCTGATCACGCTACTGGCGGTCCTGGGCCTCCTAGCCTTCGCGTTGCTGTCCGTGCGAGTCAAGGCGTTCTGGCTACGAGTGCGCCAGGGACTGACGATCCTCACCGACCGGCGGCGCTATCTGCGCGAGGTAGCGGCTTGGCAGGCCGTGGCGTGGGTATGCCGCTTCGTCGCCTTCTGGTTCCTGCTCGACGCATTCCGGGTGGGAGGCTCGGTCGGCAACGTGTTGCTGGTGTTCGGCGCCGGCCAAGTGGCGGGCGCGGTACCGTTCACGCCCGGCGGCGCAGGAGTGCAGCAAGCGTTGCTCGTCAAGGTCTTCACAGGCAGCGCCCCTACCGCCGTGGTCGCCGCCTACTCCGTCGGCCAGCAGATCGCGATCGCCGCCTTTACCGCGGCGCTCGGCCTGGGCGCGGTCGTGTTCATCTTCCGCTTCCGCTCCTTCAAAGAAGTCATCTCCGCCGGACGTGAATCGCGTCAGGCAGAGCGTGAGTCAGAACGTGGCAATGGCGAGGAGGAGCCGGCTACTGCAATCCCTCGCGCGCCTCGCGCACGAGTGTGACCGCCTCGGGGAAGACGACCGCGATCACTTGGCGGATCTGCTCGGCCTGAGCCTCTGCGTTGCCCTGCAGGTTCACGCGGTTCACGGCCGCGACCGTCATGTCGACGGCGAGCTTGATCGCGTTGTCGGCCCAGGCCAATGCCTGTTGGCCCTGCATCTGCTCGGCAAACTGAGCTATGCGCCGCTGAAGCTCATCCGGATCGCCGAACAGGTCGCCGAAACCTCCACTCTCCATAAACCCATCCTAGCGTCCGCTCAGCTCCGTCTCCTCGGTCCATTCGTCTATGTCGCCGCCGGGGAGCCGGGGGGTTAGGCTCGGATGCATCGTGGCAATAGCTGCTCGGCGAGGCCCTCGTGAAGGCCGGGTTCGCGGCAGGCTCCCCGCGAATCTCCCAACTCATACACTGCCGTGCCGATGGCCATGGCCCCAGAGATCAAGCAGCGGATAGCCTTCGAGTCCGACAGACGCGCCCGTCTCTCGGTTCCGGCGGCGGCGGGTGGCGTGCTCTTCCTGCTGAGCGCCATCATCCTCAACGCGGCGCTGAAGGAACTGCCGACTGTCGGCCTCGTACAGGGCCTCGAACCGGCGCTGCGTGGCGGAGCGACTCCCGCCGTCAGTCCGAGAGCACCCGAGGTCAATTACATCGATCACCACGCCTTCGGCCTCCTCGCCGGCAACGTGTTGATGGCGATCGCCATCCTCGCGCTTACGCTCGTGCTGCTGTTTCTTCAGGACTGCACGCGCTTCCGTCGCCCGCAGACATGGATTCCAGGGCGCCTACTGGTGCTCGTCGGGGGCGTCGGCTACGCGCTGTTGAACCTGATCCACGAGGTGGCCTTGGCGATCGAGGCGCACAAATTCGCCGGTGGCAACGACTTCTCGAGCAAAGCGGTCGAACGCGCGCTGCTGACCTCGGGCTCGGTGGGGATCGTCCTCACGCTGCTGGGTCTGCTCGCGGCGCTGGCGCTGACAGTAGGAATGATCGCGGTGATGGTCGGCTCGCTGCGAGCAGGTTTGCTTCCACGCTGGTTCACGATGGTCGGAATCCTGGCGGCCCTGTTGTTCCTGCCCCTCTTCGGCTCTAGTTTTGTCACCGCGCTGATCCCCACGCTGTGGCTGGCCGGGACGGGCTTCCTCCTCTGGGAACGTTGGCCGAGCGGTGACCCTCCGGCTTGGGCCGCGGGCGAGGCAAGACCCTGGCCGACGCAGTCCAGGCAGAGCGCCAAGGGCGAAGGACCCAAGGGCGAGCCCTCGACGGGGCTCGCGCAGCGATTCAAGGGTGCCCTAAACGGCGGCGATGCACCAGCCGACCTCGCACCGCCGCCGACCCCGGTTCCCGGAGGCTCGCGTCGCAAGCGTCGTAAGCGTCGTTAATCGCCGGGTAGCGTCGATCGTAGTTTGGGCTTGCGACCAGCATGCGGACGGTTGACCTGCACGCGGACGATTGACCTCCATGCGGGCTTGCGACCAGCATGCGGACGGTTGACCTGCATGCGGACGGTTTGACCTCTCCATTCGGGTTCGCGACCTGCATGCGGGCGATTGACCTCCATGCGGGCTCGCGACCTGCGGGCGGCCGGTTGACCTGGCATGCGGCTCGCGACCTGCATGTGGCGGCGCGAGGAGCGGGGTAGATGACGACCTTTGTCCGCTGTGTACCAAGTTGTCGATGGACATCGGCCACTCGGGCGCCCACATCGAAGATTGGCGCCCCGCCCGAGCGGGAATAATAGAGGAGACCGTGGGTTGGCTTCCAGCCGGCCTCGATCGTGAGTCTTGACAAGCATCAAGAGCCGCCTGAGGGGGCGGCGTGAAGGGAGGGTCCCATGGAGGCCGCTTCTATCCACCCACGTGCCGCACAGGGAGCAAGCCCGCCGCTAGCCCAGACAGATACCGGCGAGCGGCCTGTGGCGAGCTCGTGGTCGCCGGCCAACCCGGCGCCGCTGGGTCTGGCGGCGTTCGCGATGACCACGTTCGTCCTTTCGATGTTCAACGCCAACCTCGTCGACGAAAAGGGAACGCCGGTGGTGCTGGGACTGGCGCTCGCCTATGGCGGCATCGTGCAGCTGCTGGCCGGCATGTGGGAGTTTCGCACCGGCAACACTTTCGGTGCGGTCGCGTTTTGCTCCTACGGCGCCTTCTGGATCTCTTTCTGGGCGCTCAATGTGTTCTATGCAAAGAGCATCGGAGGCAACGTCGGTCACGCTGTCGGCGTGTACTTGTGGGCGTGGGCGATTTTCACCGCCTATATGACGGTCGCGGCGATGCGCGTCAGCGGAGCGGTGCTGTTGGTGTTCGCGTTGCTGACCGCCACCTTCATCCTGCTGGCGATAGGAGCGGTGGGCCCGCACATGTCCGTTACCCACTGGGGTGGCTACCTTGGTCTCGCGACCGCCGCGGCGGCCTGGTATGCGTCGTTTGCGGTTGTAACCAACTCAACGTTCAAACGAACGATTCTGCCGGTGATGCCACTCGGCGAGTAGAGTCATTTCCGATCTAAGCGCAAGCCACAGGGTCGATCCGATGGACGGTAGAGCCGTGCGAGGAAAGTCGATTCGAGGGTGAGAAGCGCAAGGGCGCGAACAGGAGGAGCGATGCCGCGAGCAAGGCGAACGACGGTAGGGGCCAGGAGGGAGGTCTAGCTCATGACACTCGATTCCGACGCGCTAGATTCCGAGCTGGGGCGGATGCTCGAGGTGGAGCGCTTCGAGCCCCCCCAGGATTTTCGCGAACACGCCCGGTTGAACGACCCCGCCGTTTACGAGCAAGCGGCGCGCGACCCACAGGCATGGTGGGCCGCGCAGGCGCGGGAGCTCGACTGGCTCACCCCATGGGAGCGGGTCCTCGACGACTCCAATCCGCCGTTCTACAAGTGGTTCGTGGGAGGCAAGATCAACGCCTCCTACAACTGCCTTGACCGCCACGTTGCGGCCGGTCGAGGCGAGCGTGTGGCGTTTCACTGGCGCGGCGAGGGTGGTGAGGAGCGCGATATCACCTACGTTGAGTTGCTTGCCGAGGTAAAGCGCTTTGCCAGCGCGCTAAAGGATCAGGGAGTCGGCAAGGGCGACGTAGTCGGCATCTACCTGCCGATGATCCCCGAGGTCGTGGTGGCGATGCTGGCATGCGCACGAATCGGCGCCCCCCACAACGTCGTCTTCGGCGGCTTCTCGGCAGAGGCGGTGCGCGAGCGCATGGAGTTCTCCGAAGCAAAGGCGCTGATCACCGTCGACGGTGCGGCCCGCAAGGGCAAGACGGCGCCCGTCAAGGACCGCGTCGACGAGGTCATGGGCGACCTGTCGACGCTGGAGACGATCGTCGTCGTACGTAGCAAGGGCACGCCGTGCCAGATGAAGGCGGGTCGTGACGTCTACTACGACGAGATCCTCGCCGAAGCCGATCCGGAGTGCGCGGCAGAGCAGTTGGACGCCGAGCACCCGCTGTACATCCTCTACACCTCCGGCTCGACCGCCAAGCCGAAGGGAATTCTGCACACGACCGGCGGCTATCTCACGGGTGTCAGCGCGACACACCGCTACGTGTTCGACCTGAAAGCCGAGTCTGACGTGTACTGGTGTGCGGCCGACGTCGGCTGGGTCACCGGCCACTCCTACATCGTCTACGGTCCGCTTGCCAACGGGGCCACGTCGGTCATGTGGGAGGGCGCCCCCGACTATCCCGACAAGGGCATCTGGTGGGAACTGGTCGAACGCTACAAAGTAAGCATCCTGTACTGCGCGCCAACCGCGATCAGGGCCTGCATCAAGTGGGGCGCGCGGTGGCCCGAGCGCCACGATCTGTCCTCGCTGCGCCTACTCGGATCGGTAGGCGAGCCGATCAACCCGAAGGCGTGGCTCTGGTACCACAAGGTGATCGGCGGCGAACGCTGTCCGATCGTCGATACCTGGTGGCAAACGGAGACGGGCGCGATCATGATCACGCCGCTACCGGGCATCACCGCCACCAAGCCGGGCTCCGCCACACAACCGTTCCCCGGAGTACGTGCGCAGGTGCTCAGCGAGTCCACCGGTGAGCCCGTCGGCGAAGGTCAGGGCCTACTCGTGCTCACGCATCCGTGGCCGTCGATGTTGCGCACGCTCTACAAGGAGGACGATCGCTTCATCAGTACCTACTTCGAACGCTTCGGCAAGGAAACCTATCTCGTGGGCGATGCGGCCCGCGTCGACTCCGACGGCTACATATGGGTGATCGGTCGCATCGACGATGTCGTCAACGTCTCCGGTCACCGGCTCTCCACCGCCGAGGTCGAGTCGGCGATCGTCGCTCACCCCGATGTCGCCGAGGCGGCGGTGATCGGCCAGCACGACGAGCAGTCCGGCCAGGCGATCGTCGCCTTCGTGACCCTCCAGGGGGAGCTACAGGGCGATCAGGACACCGTTGACAGCATTCGCGAGACGGTGGCCGCGCGGATCGGCAAATTCGCGCGGCCCAAGCGCATCATCTGGGCCGACGATCTGCCCAAGACGCGCTCGGGCAAGATCATGCGCCGGTTGCTGCGCGACATCGCCGAGGGCCGTGCGCTGGGAGACGTGACAACTCTGCGCGACCCGGCCGTCATGGGCGAGCTGGAGGGACGTGTAAAGGAGTTGCAGGCCCAAGAAGCGTGATCCGGTCCAGTCCACCTAACGCGGGTCGCTGCGCCCTCGTCCCATCCAATTCCATCCCCTTCCTATTACCGAGCAGCCTCAGGTCAGGTAGGGGTTATCCCCTATAGGGCTCGGGCCTCGTCGCTGGCATCATGAGTCGAGATGGCTAGCGCGCACATGCCCACCGGCGGGCTATCCGAGGGTGAGACCCTGTTTCAGCGGGCGATAGCACGTACTCGCCCGCGACCGTCGAGCCGGTCGACTCGATCCCGGTCCCTGGGCTACGCCTTCGTCAGGGTGGTTAGCTCATTGCTGCGGATCGTCTTCGCTCTCACGGTCCTACACGCGGTTGGAGTATTGCGCCCAGGAAGGAGCGTTGCCGGTCAAGCCGCCGTGCTCGCAGTGGCTTTCATAGTCGTGGCCGGACCATGGTTCATGCGTCTGGCGCGCAGCCTCTCCTTCGAGCGCGCGGCGCGTATCCGTGAGCAGGAGCGCGCGGAGGTAGCCGCGCACCTGCACGACTCGGTGCTGCAGACGCTCGCACTGATCCAAACGCGCTCCAACGATGGCGCCGCGGTCGCGACGCTCGCTCGTCGCCAAGAGCGCGCCCTGCGGCGCTGGCTGTTCGAGCGTCCCGACGCCGGTGCCAAGCACGACACGATCGGGACCGTGCTCGAGCTGGCCGCGGGTGAAGTGGAAGAGCTTCACAGTGTGCCGATCGAGGCGGTGATCGTCGGCGACGGCCCCCTCGACACGCGGGCGGAGGCGCTCGTCCAGGCCGCACGCGAGGCGATGACCAACGCGGCCAAGTTCGCACGCAGCGAGCGCGTCGATCTATACGCCGAGGTCACACCGACGCGCGTCGTCGCGTTCATCCGCGACCGCGGAGTCGGCTTTGACCCGGACGCGATCCCCGCCGACCGCCGTGGCTTGCGCGACTCGATCGTCGGGCGGATGCGCCGCCATGGCGGCCGCGCGACCGTACACAGCGCCCCCGGCGATGGCACCGAGGTGGAGCTCACGATGGAGCTGCAGTCGGCATGAGCGAAGGCGCCGATTACAGCGATCCGCCGCGTGTCGTAGTCGTCGACGACCACGGTCTCTTCAGGGCGGGCGTACGCGCCGAGCTAGGCGATCGCGTGACGGTCGTAGCCGACGCCGGCACGGTCGAGGATGCCGTGCGCGCGATCGAGCAGACCAAGCCCGACGTGGTGCTACTGGACGTGCACATGCCTGACGGTGGAGGGGAGGAGGTGATTCGCAGGGTCCTGCCAACGCTCCCCGCGGTGCGCTTCCTCGCGCTGTCGGTGTCCGATGCCGCGAGCGATGTGATCACCGTAATCCGTGCCGGCGCGCGCGGCTACGTCACAAAGACGATCTCAGGCGTTGAGCTCGCGGAGGCAATCGTGCGCGTAGCCGAGGGCGATGCCGTCTTCTCTCCGCGCCTGGCGGGATTCGTGCTCGATGCGTTCGCTCGCGCCCCATCGCCGGGTGAGCAGGCCGAGCTGGACCAGCTGACCGCGCGCGAGCGTGAGGTCTTGCAACACATCGCCAGGGGTTACATGTACAAGGAGATCGCTCAGCGCTTGGAGATATCGGTCAAGACGGTCGAGGCGCACGTGTCGGCGGTTTTGCGAAAGCTCCAGCTATCGAGCAGACATGAACTCAGTCGCTGGGCTATGCAGCGACAGCTTGTGAGCCTCGATGGACTGTAAACGGGTGGGCGTAATCGGTCTTCAGGCCGGAACCTGCAAAGGGGGACAGCAGTCCAAATGAAGGTCTGTCCTGTTCTTTGTGTAAATGGAGTGGTCTGATCTGATGAGGTGGCCTGGGGTCGCGCGAGTCATGATGGAGTGTCCGTCGAAGCGCCTCCATCCAATCGCTTAGTCGGCGCTAGCCTTTACGATACGGTAAAGGAATGGCACGAATCTCCAGGCGGCGCGATATCGCGCTCTAAGTATCAGTCTCGGGGACGGGTTCGCGCTTGCCACAGCCCAAGCGCACCACGCCCATGTTGCGTCGTTTGATCACCGGGTTCGCCGAGCTCTCCCAAAGGTAGGGCTGGAGCTCACATCGCACTTGAGTTGAGATCACGGGCTCCCCGGAGCGCTGAGCTGGACCGGGCGGTGGGCTAGGGCGCGCCTGCCTGCGCACCATCTAAGGGATGGTGCCCCCTTCAGGCGCCCGATACCCAGCCTCCTCGGTCAGTCCACAGAGCTTGCGCAGAGGCGGCAGCAGAGTCGCGTACAGAGCCGCAGCTACATCCACGGCCCACGTCGCCATCTCGCTCGATACTTCGCTGCCGCTGTGAACCACTTGGTTGCGAATTGTCAAAAGGTTGTCGATCTCGCCCCAGGGACGGATTGCTCGCGCCTCCAGTGCGTCAACGTCGATTCCAACGATCGCGTGGAGCACATGTCGAGCCATCGCCCGCGTCTCGCGCCGCGTCCAGCGGTTGCCGAGCATGATCTTGAGCGCGGCATCTGCCCACTGCTCCCCGAGGAAGAGGCCTACGAAGATCGGAGACAGAGTCAGGTCGCGCAGGATTATCTCGACACACGTCGCCGACCATACGACGGCAGGCGCATACAGTCCCTCATTGGTGAACGCTCTTGCTTCTCGTCCGACGCGATGTGCAGTCGTCTCAGCGGGTGGCCAGTGCTTGGCGCTCCAACTCTCGACCTGGCTGCGGAATATCGCCTCGAAGTGTTCGTCGAAGACCTCGTCGATGCGCTCGACGACCTCGGTTTGAAACCGCTCCGCGTAGACCTCATCCATCCGCTCAGCGAAAGCCTCTTCAAACCATTCGGCCTGAGCGTCCTCGGCTGCCGCATCGTGGTACTTCTCATCTCGAAGCTCGTCGTAGTCGTCAAGATCGTGCATTGAGAGTCTTGGTCTGCTCCTTAGTTATCTCCACGTGCCCCAAGGCTAGTCGCTCTAAGTGCTAAAGCGCTTTGTCGTGGAGCCTCCGGATCGGGGCGATTGAGATTTCAAGGACTTTCCCGCTATCCCCGTCCGGCCCGTCTGCCTTGCCACCCCAATGGGCACGAGTCCCACGGCGTTCGACTAGGTGCGATCAGCCTGGGCAGTCGATCCAGCGGTACATAAGCCCGTCACGAAGTTCGTGGTATGCCGGAGGGGCCGGCGGCGGGTCGTCGGAGAGCCGCGCGACCACCTCCTCGGCGCCGTGTAGATGCTCCTCGACCGCGGTAGTCCAGTGAATATCGGGATGGAGCAAGCGCCGTAGGCGCGTCCAGTTGCGACGTTCGATCGTATCGAGCACATCGCATACCGCCGGGACCTGCTCCGCCATGCGCAACACGGTAGAGCACTGACCTCATTTCAATGTGCATCGCCGCGATACGGAAGGTCGACTCGATCCAATCCCGTCTCCCCGTCTCTCTCGATGCAGTGCCGAACGAGGTTTGACCCGTTGCTCCCAAACCGGGGCGCGGAGGCTGATTGATTGATCGGGCGACCGAAGCCCCACGGCCGGTGGTGTGCTCGGCCTGGCATCGGCGAGGCCCCCTGCGGTCGCGGATAGGTGTTTCGACCTCGCCTCTGCTATCAGCGCAAGCCCTACGGGGAATCCCCTATGGTGTGCCGCGCTCGCTTCGATCACAGTGTCGGAACAGTCCAACCAGCTTCCAACTCGCATCGCCCGCCGATCGATCTCGATCGTGCGACCCACGGCGATGCTGAAGTTCGACAAGGAGACCGATGTCCCCGCCCGACAACAGCCTGCCCACGCCCAACGTAGACGCGACCGCCACGGCCATCCAGACGACAGGTCTGACCAAGCGCTTCGGCGAGCGCGCGGCGATCGACAGCGTCGATCTGCAAGTGCCTCGCGCCAGCGCCTTCGGCTTTCTAGGTCCAAACGGCGCCGGCAAGACCACGATGATTCGCATGCTGCTCGGTCTCACGCACTCGAGCGCCGGCAGCATGAGTGTGCTCGGTCACCCCGTTCCCTCAGAGCGAGCTCTCGCACTCGCGCGAGTAGGCGCGATCGTCGAGGAGCCACGCTTTCACCCGCAACTCACCGGCCGTGAGAACCTGCGCATCATCGCCGCCGCGCGTGGCCCAGAGACGCACGATCGGATCGCGCCGGCTCTGCGGCGCGTCGGCCTCTCAGAGCGCGCCGACGAGAAGGTCAAGAAGTACTCGCTCGGCATGCGCCAGCGCCTCGGTGTCGCGCGCTGCCTGCTAGCCGACCCGCTGCTACTCATCCTCGATGAGCCGACGAACGGTCTGGATCCAGGTGGAATCCAGGAGTTCCGCGAAATGATCCGTGACATGGTCGAGCAGGAGGGCCGCACGATATTCATCTCCTCGCATCTGCTCGACGAGGTCGAGAAGATCTGCGACCACGCGGCGATCGTCGATCGCGGCAAGATCCTCATGCAGGGAGCCATCTCCGAGTTGGCCGAAGGGGGTGCGCGTCACGAGCTGATCGTCAGCGTGGACGATCCGGTGCGTGCGCTGGAAGTGCTCGAAATAAGCGCGCAAGTAGCCCAGGCACAGCGCTCCGATGAGGGACTACGCGTCACTTTCAGCGACCTCGCGGACATCTCCGCCGCTGAACAGGCCGCTTCCGTGAACGCCGCGCTCGTCGCTGCCGGCCTGGCGGTATCTCGCCTGGAGCCGGTACGCCAGAGCCTGGAGAAGCGATTCCTCGAGGTCACGTCCCGACTTAGCGACTCCACTATTGAGGAGGTGACGGCATGAACGCCACGATCGCAGCCCAGATGACGGGCGCCGACATTCTCAAGCTGCGCAAGAAACGCGGCATCTTGACCTGGTCCCTGGTGCTGGCGCTCGGTCCGATCCTGATCTATTTCGTCGCGGCGGTAATCGAGCACGCCACCAATCCGGGCAAATACGGGCCCGCGGGAGGAGCCCAGAACTTCTCCGACGGTCTGCGCGTGATCGCCCTCTTCTTCGGGCCGCTCGCCGCTCTCCTGATCGGGGTGGAGGCCGGTACGGGCGACGCCTCGGCCGGCGTCTTTAGAGATCTCGTGGTAACCGGGCGCTCGCGCCTCGCTCTCTTCGCCACGCGCGTACCGGCTGCCCTGGCGGTGACTTTCCTGATGATGATCGGCGCCTACGCGCTACTGCTCGTCGGCACGTTCGCGTTCGCCGCCAACCTCCCCACGCCCGGCGGATCGCTGATCCTCAACGGACTCGGATTCACGCTGCTGGCAACGGGAATGCTATGCACGGTCGCGGTGGGCTTCGCCTCCCTCACCACCTCGAAGCCGGCCGCAATCATCGCTTTGATCGCTTGGCAGATCGTGGCCAGCCCCTTGCTTGCCAGCATCAAAGGCCTGGGCAGCACCCGCGAGGGCCTGCTAAGCCAGGCGACCGCTCACTTCAGCCCGGTCCACGTCGGCGAAGGAGGCCACGGGGCCACCGTCACTTTGTCAAGCGGCACGGCCGTCGTCGTGCTCTTGGCTTGGGTGGTCGTGTTCCTCGCGCTGGGCGCGTGGCGCACGCGCACGATGGACGCCTAGACCTTGCGGTGCTCCGGGACCCACGCGCCATCCTCCTGGCGCGTGAAGTCCTGGAACAGCCCGGGCGCCTCGACCTGCATGAGCCGCGCGATCTTGTCGAACACGAGTCGCAACTCCTCCTCGGCGCCCTCGGCGGTACGCATCTCGATCACATGGCGCAACGTGCGGGCGTTGGCGGTCCACAGGATGTCCGTCGACAGTCCGATCGGCGCAAGGCGGCGCAGCGCCGAGGTCACCTCCTTCTTGACATGAAACGGGACGCCCTCCTGGTCGATGCCGAGCTGCTCCGCGGCGCTCACCTGAAATTCCTCGAGCTGCTCCACGATGCTCAGCACCTGCTCGCGTACAGGCTCGAGCGCAGGGGGTACGCGAAAGCCGATATCGGTCAGGCGCACGTAGCGCAGACTCTCCTGGCTGAAGGCCGAGCCGGCGCGATGACGAACGAGCTCGTGAGTGAAGACACGGCTCACATTGCGCAGCGCAAAGGACCAGTTGGCGTGCTCAAGCACGCTCCCGTGGGCGCTGCGCAGAATGTTCGCGAAATATTCGCGCTGGTCTGTGCGTACACGCGTCACGTTCGGATTCAACCCGGGCTCCCAGCTGCGGTAGCAGGCCCTGCCCCCGAACTCCACGATCAGCTCGCCGCCATTTGGCGCATCGCCCGACTCCTGTAGACGGCGCTCCAGCCATGACTCGCCGCCCACGTCCTCGAGGTAGCCGCGCATGCCCTCGATGTCGATCGATGGTCTGGCGATCAGGAAGACGGCTGGATCGGTCTCGTGCATGGTGGCGGGCGATCCTACAACCCCGATCGGGCGTCTTCCAGATCGCGATCTGCTCACGCCAACAAGCCAGGTACAGGCTCGACGTTCCCCACATTCGAGAGGCATCGCTCGCGAAGGTCGTCCTGTGGTGCTGTTACTAGGAGGGTCCTGCGAAACGAGTAGCGAAACTGGTTGCGGGCATCGCAAGCGCAGTCTAGCTTCGACGGCATCCTAGAAATTGGCCCCAGCGACAGCGTGAACTGTCCTGGGGCCGTGGCACCGAAAGGCAGGACCTTCCGATGCAGCAACAGCCTAACCAAGCGGTTGAGGACGACGCGACCCACGAGTGGGGTGTTCTCTCCCGGCTCCTCGCCAATGACGGACCCTGGAGCGTGGACGAGATGATCCGCAGTCAGGGAGACGCACAGACGACCCGTCTGGACACCATCGATGCGATCAAGCGCCTGGAGGCCGAAGGCTTGATCTACCGCACAAGCGACGGGTTGATGTTCCCGACGCGCGCCGCCCTGTACCTCGACAAGATCGTGGGGTGAGCGCGCCATGCGGCTCAATCGCTGGCTGTGGCGCTGCCTGTGTCTCGCGTTGTCGATATGGCTCGCGTTCGCGATCATGCGCGCCATGAAGCGGCCTACCGTGCTGATCGTCGGACTGTGCTTCGTCCTGGTTGTGCTCGGCGTCGCTGTCGAAGCGCTGCAACGCTGACGGTGGCGGTCTGACTGCGGGAGGGAGCGCCACGTACGGTCGGACGTGGCGCTCTCCCGATCCGTCATGCGGTTCGGG
>DATHNH010000079.1:0-2981 GCA_035486255.1 Solirubrobacteraceae bacterium
CGGGGACCAGATTGGGGGATCCGATCGAGGCGCAGGCGCTATTGGCGACATACGGCCAAAGCAGGCCCGAGCAACGCCCGCTGTGGCTGGGGTCGATCAAGTCGAATATCGGCCATACGCAGGCGGCCGCGGGGGTCGCGGCCGTAATCAAGATGGTCATGGCTTTGCAGCACGAGCTACTGCCTGAGACGCTGCATGTCGATGAGCCCAGTCGGCAGGTGAACTGGTCGGCGGGCTCGGTCGCGCTGCTATCCGAAGCCAGAGCATGGCAGCGGGGGGAGGAGCCTCGGCGCGCGGCTGTGTCCTCGTTCGGCGTCAGCGGCACCAACGCCCATGTGATCCTCGAGGAGGCCGACTCTTCGAGTCCCTCCTCGCATGTCCCGTCAAGCCAACCCGAGGTCGACGTGAGCGAGAGGTCGAGCGGCGTCGAGGAGTCTCCTCGGACGGGTCTCTTGAATACCGGCGTCCTGCCGCTGATCGTCTCGGCACGCAATGAAGCTGGATTGTCTGAGCAGGCAAGCCGGTTGTCAGGTTTCTCAAGGTCTGCCGAGGAGGTGGCGATGGCGGATGTCGGTCTTTCGCTGACGCGACGATCGGGGTTCGACCGTCGCGCCGTCTCGATCGGTGGTGAGCGCTCGGAGATCCTCGACGGGCTCGATGCGATTGCGAGCGGACTGTCCGGCGCCGGTGCGATCAAGGGCGAGTTGGGTGCAGGTGGACCGGGCGGCACAGTGTTCGTATTTCCCGGTCAGGGCTCGCAGTGGGCCGGGATGGCACTCGAATTGCTGGACTGCTCGAGCTTGTTTGCCGACAGCTTGAAAGAGTGTGGCGAAGCGTTCGCGCCGTTCATCGACTGGTCGGTCGAGGATGTCTTGAGAGGCGTCGAGGGGGCGCCGTCGCTCGAGCGGATCGATGTGGTGCAACCCGTCCTGTTCGCGATGATGGTGGCGCTTGCCGGATTGTGGGAGGCGTGTGGCGTGCGTCCCGAGGCGGTCGTCGGACATTCTCAGGGGGAGATCGCCGCCGCCCACATCGCCGGTGGGTTGTCTTTGGCGGACGCCGCTCGAGTGGTTGGCCTGCGTAGTCGGATGTTCACCGCGTTGGTGGGACGTGGCGGCGTCGCGTCGGTTGCCATGGGTGTCGAGGACGTACGCGAGCGCATCGCGCGCTGGGGTGAGCGGATCTCGATCGCGGGAGTCAACGGGCCTCGCTCTGTTGCGGTGGCCGGCGATCGTGAGTCGCTAACCCAGTTCCTGGAGGAGTGTGCCGCCGCGGATGTTCGGGCCCGTGAGATACCCGCGACGGTTGCGTCGCACTCTGTCCACGTAGAGGGGCTACGTGACGAGTTGCTCGAGGCTCTCTCCACGATCGAGCCGCGGTCGAGCGATATCTCCTTCTACTCGACGGTTACCGGGGGGTTGCTCGATACCGCCGAGCTCGACGCCCGATACTGGTATCGCAATCTGCGGGAGCCAGTCGAGTTCGAGCGCGCCACCCGTGCGCTGCTCGCCGCCGGCTATCGCACATTCGTCGAGGTCAGCCCACACCCGGTGTTGACGGTGGGACTACACGAAACCATCGAAGACGCTCACGCGCGCACGCAGCGTGCGGAGACGCCGGAGGTTGAAACTCAGGGGCCGGCACAGGTGACTCAGGGGCCCGCACAGGTGGCCCAGGAGCCGGCACAGGTGGCCGGCATGAAGGCTTCGACCGCAGGCATTGGGGTTCACGGATCGCTGCGTCGGGGGGACGGCGGTCCCCGGCGCTTTCTGACCTCGTTGAGCGAGCTGTGGGTGCGTGGTGTGGATGTCGACTGGGGTGCGCTGTTCGACGAGATAGAGGCAAGTCCCGTCCAGTTGCCCACATATGCGTTTCAGCGACGACGGTACTGGCTCGAGGCTGAGATGGAGGCGCACGGCGACCTTTCCAGCGTGGGGCAGATCGGGATTGGGCATCCGATCCTGCGCGCGGCGGTCACGCTCGCGGAAGGTGAGGGCTGGCTGTTCACAGGACGGATCTCGCTGGAACAGCAGCCTTGGTTTGCCGATCACGTGGTCGGCGGCACGGTCGTGGTCCCGGGCACGACCTTTGTGGAGGTGGCTTTGCAAGTCGGTTCCGAGCTCGATTGCGAGGCGCTTGAAGATCTCGTATTCGAGACGCCGCTGGTGCTGCCCGCCCGGGGAGGCGTGCGATTGCAGGTGACGCTCGCGGCGGCGGACGAGTCCGGGCGGCGGGCTATCGGGATCTTCTCTCTTTCGGATGGTTCAAAGCTCGCGGGAGAGGAGGGGTCGTGGACGCGGCACGCACGAGGTGTGCTCCGTCCGGCCGCCCTCTGGGAATCTCCGCAAGTGCCGACGCCGCTCGAAGGGCAAGGATCGCTGTTCGCTGCCGGAGCGTGGCCTCCACCCGGGGCCGAGCCCGTCGATGTCGATGACCTGTACGACTACTTCGCCGGGGTCGGACTCGAATACGGGCCCAACTTTCTTTGCGTGCAGCGCGCCTGGCGCCGTGGCGATGAGGCGTTCACAGAGGTGCGTCTCCCGGAGAGCCAAGACGAGAGTGCCGGGCGGTTCAAGATTCACCCCGCGCTGCTTGACTGTGCGCTACAGGCCGGTGGTGTCTTGATGCGGACCGAAAACGATGCCATCCCGGAGAACGCGGTCCTGCCGTTCGCGTGGAGCCGCGTGCGTATCCACGCCCGGGGATGCTCGTCGCTGCGAGTGCGTCTTTCGCGGTTGGAGGGCGGAGGGATGTCGATGCTGGCCGCCGACGAGCAGGGTCGACCGGTCCTCTCGGCGGAGTCGGTCGTCGTGCGAAAAATCGCTCCGGGGCAATTGCGGAGTCTGGGCGAGGGCGATCATCGCTCGCTGTTTCACTTGGAGTGGGTAGCCGCTTCGCCCGGTGCGCGCTCGAGCTCTACCGACGCGAGCGCAGCGCCCGCGCTGATTGGCGAGCATACCTTGGCCTGTATCGGAGGCCTC
>DATHNH010000080.1:0-6504 GCA_035486255.1 Solirubrobacteraceae bacterium
AGCCAGAATCGCAGGTAGGGATCCACCACCACATAGCGCTTGTTCTTGCGTCCAGGAGGCGCCGCATACGGGAGTCGTGCTTGGACGACTCCCTTCTCGGTGAGCGCATTCAGCGCGGAGGTAAGACCGGTGTGGTTGGCAATGCCACTACGACGACCGATCGCGGTAAAGGTCATCTCGCCGTGACCGATCGCCTCGAGCACACTGCGTATCTGTAGTTCGGCGGGAAACTCCGCATCGAGGATGCGCATGCCGTCCACGACGAGCGCACTGGAGGGATCGGCAAGGGAACGCTCGAGGTATTGGCGCCTCGAGACCCCGCTGGCCCACCCGCGTGCAAGGATCGGCAGCCCGCCTACGATCAGATAGCGATCGAAAGCTGAAGCTGCATCCACATCGCTCAGGGCGGCGAGGTCGCGCGGACTGAACGGCCAGACGATCAGCTCTCGTGTAGGCCGACCGAACAGCTCGGCTGGATGTTGGGTAAGGGTGCGCATCATGCGCAAATCGCTGCCGATGCATACAAGCAGGACCGATCGGCGACACAGCTCGCGGTCCCAAGCCTCCTGGATGTCGGCGGGAACGCCTGTGTCGGACTCGACCAGGTAGGGCAGCTCGTCGATCACGATCACCACAGGCTGCTCAGGCGTGGCGCCTTGCGATGCCAGTCGAAGAGCCGCGGGCCAACTACGGAAGCGAGCACCCTCTCGAACAAGCTCGGCCGCAGGGAGGGTCGAGTCCTCCAAGGCGATGCGAAAGCGCTCCAGCGCATCGGGGTGAGAACGCCGTGGAGCCTGGTAGAAGACATAGTTCTGTCGAGAGTTCTCCACGAACTCCTGCACGAGCCTTGACTTGCCGACACGACGCCGGCCACAGATCCAGACGAATCGCCCCTCGCCGGTGGTTTGCACGTGAGCAAGTTCTTCGGCCAAAACTCTTAGCTCGGCTTTCCGCCCGACAAAAGAATCTCTAATGTTCATCTACGAAACTATAACAAACTAAACTACATTCAAATATACTTTTCTTTTATGTAGTCTGCTTGCATCCAGGTTGCTTCTCGCTGGGATACTTCCAATTCGGCGCGTGCGAGATTTTAGGTTTCCAACTTTTGGGGGCAGCTCGGGAACCACCAGAAGGACTCTCGCCGCGACGCTCGAACCTGGGAGCGATGAGCGTCTCGACCGAGGTGCAACGCACCCTTGTGAAGTCACCGCCCGAGCTGTGGTCGGAGCTGAGCAACCCGGAGGCGCTTGCCCGTCACCTATCCGAGCTGGGCGACGTGCGCATCACCGCCGTCGAGCCCGAGACGAAGGTCGAATGGGAAGCCGAGGGCTCGAGCGGCATCGTGCACTTGAAGCAGTCCGGCTGGGGTACGAAGGTGACTCTGTCGGTAACGCGAGCCGCACCGGCTGACGAAGAGGCGCTATCCGAGTCTGAGGCAATCGCAGAGCCAGGGCCAGTTGTAGAGACCGAGCCGGTCACCTCGGCTAGTCCGCAGCCCGAACCCGAACCCGAGTCCGAGCCCGAACCCGAGCTTGCCACACCGCCCACCGCAGCTGAGCCGGTGGGCGAAGTCGAGCCGGAGCAGGAGACTGCCACGGACCCCACCGTCGAGCCGCCGGGAGACGTCGCGCTCGAGCCAGATCCGGTCGTTGAGCCCAAGCCGGTCGCCACGGTCACAGAGCGAGAGCCGGTCACGGGGTCGGATACTCGTCCCGGATTCTTCGCACGCCTATTTCGCCGAGGGCACACAAGACGGCGTGCGCTCGCCGAGGCACTGGAAGAGTTCGATGCTGTCACGGAGCCCGGGCCGGAGCTCGAGATCGAGATCGTGGCACTCGCTGCACCTGAGCCTATCTACCCCGAGCCGGCGATCGAGCCAGAGCCCGAGGCCGCTGAGCCGTCAAGCGACCTTGCCGCCGAACTGGCATCCGTGGAAGCACAGATGACGCAGGAGACGACCGAGCTGCTGACCGGCGTGCTCGATCGCCTGGGCGCCGCGCACCACAGGCCCTTCTCGCGCGGATAACATTGCGCGCCGATGCGCGCCAAGGCCCCGGAGACATACGAGGAGAAGCTCGCCGAGCTGCAGGAGTTACGCGTGGCGGCGGTCCACTCGGCTCCCGAGGCCGAGGAGAAGCAGCATGCCCGCGGCAAGTACACGGCGCGAGAGCGCGTGGACAAGCTGCTGGACCCCGGCTCCTTCCAGGAGCTCGACACGTTCGTGCGCCACCGCACCTACGACTTCGAGATGCAGAAGAACCGCCCTTGGGGCGATGCGGTGGTGACCGGCCACGGCACGATCGATGGCCGCCGCGTGTGCGTGTTCAGCCAGGACTTCACCGTGTTCGGCGGCTCGCTGAGCGAGGTCTTGGGCGAGAAGATGTGCAAGATCATGGACCTGGCCGCCAAGATCGGCTGCCCCGTGATCGGCATCAACGACTCCGGCGGTGCCCGCATCCAGGAGGGAGTCGTCTCGCTGGGTGCCTACGGCGACGTGTTCGTGCGCAACGTGCGCTCCTCCGGCGTGATCCCCCAGATCAGCTTGATCATGGGGCCATGTGCAGGCGGCGCCGTTTACTCGCCGGCGATCACCGACTTCGTGTTCATGGTCAAGGAGACCTCGCACATGTTCATCACCGGGCCCGATGTGATCAAGACGGTGACGGGTGAGGAAGTCGGCTTCGAGGAGCTTGGCGGGGCGATGTCGCACAACTCGAAGTCGGGGGTGGCGCAGTTCGCCTCCGAGGACGAGGACGCGTGCCTGGAGGACTGCCGCTACCTGGTGAGCTTCCTGCCTCAGAACAACATGCAGACCACGCCACGGGTACAGCCCACAGACGACCCGAACCGCATGGATCCCGAGCTCGATCACGTTGTACCGGACAACCCGAACAAGCCTTATGACATGCGCGACGTGGTACGCCTGATCGTCGACGACGGAGAGTTCTTCGAGGTGCACGAGCACCACGCGAAGAACATCATCTGCGGCTTCTCGCGCCTGGACGGGCACGCGATCGGGATCGTCGGCAACCAGCCCAACCAGCTCGCCGGCGTGCTCGACATCGATGCCTCCGCCAAGGCCGCGCGCTTCGTGCGCACCTGCGACGCGTTCAATATCCCCCTGCTAACCCTGTGCGACGTACCTGGCTTCCTGCCGGGAACCGCCCAGGAGTGGGGCGGGATCATCAGGCATGGAGCCAAGCTCCTGTATGCATTTGCCGAGGCGACGGTGCCGAAGATCACGGTCATCACCCGTAAGGCCTATGGCGGCGCTTATGACGTTATGGCCTCCAAGCATCTGCTGGCCGACTTCAACTTCGCGTGGCCGACCGCGGAGGTGGCGGTGATGGGTCCGGAGGGCGCGGTGAACATCATCTACCGGCGCGACATCGCGGGTAGCCCGACGCCGCAGGAGCGTCGCCAAACGCTGATGGACGACTACAAGGCGCGCTTTGCCAACCCGTATACCGCCGCCGAACGGGGGTATATCGACGATGTGATCATTCCGCACGAGACGCGCCCCAAGCTGATCGCGGCACTCGACACGCTGCACACCAAGCGCGAACCTGGGCCGAAGCGCAAGCACGGAAACATCCCGCTCTAGCGGGGACGTCTGAGTAGGAAACAAGGGAATGGTCAATCGCCGACCCAAGCTACGGCTGATCGCTCCGTCGGCCTCGCCCGCCGAGGCGGCGGCGATCGTGGCCGCTTTGGAGCGCTTCATGCGCGATACGGCCCCCCGTCTGGCACCCCCCGCCGAGCAGCTGGACCCATGGTTGCGCGCGGCTATGCTCGAAGGCGTGGCGCGGGACGGTCGGGGCGATGAACCCGATCCTTGGATAAATACCTAAAAGCCGCTAGGCTTTACGACCAATCTCTTTAGCCGGTCGCAAACGATCATCCGGACCACCAACCCTCGAAGTCCGGACCAGGAGGTCTCGTTAGATGGAGCCAGTTTCGATACCCGCTCAGCGGCCCGCCAAAAAGGGCTCTCTGGAGGACCCTGAGGTCCTCCAGAACGTCCCCGGTCACGTGATCCCGATCCTGCAACGGGAGTACGACGACTTCAAGACCGAGGCCACCAAGTTCCTCGCGGGTGGGACGCCCGAAGACGAATTCATCAAGTTCCGCCTCAGGCAGGGCGTGTACGGCCAGCGTCAACCCGACGTGCAGATGATTCGCGTGAAGCTCCCCTTTGGCGGAATCACGCCCGAGCAGATGGACAAGTTCGCCGACGTCGTCGAAAAGTATGCGCCCCTGGGCAAGGGGCACGTGACCACGCGCCAGAACGTCCAGATGCACCACATCCCCCTGCCGGAAATCGAGCAGGCCATCAGCGAGCTCGGCGAGGCCGGGCTGTCCAGCCGCGAGGGCTGCGGCAACACCGTGCGCAACGTCACCGGCGATCCTTGGGCGGGTGTGGCGGCCGATGAGCTGTTCGACCTGACCCCCTACGCAGGCGCTTATGTGCGCTACTTCGTGAGGCACCCCACCACGCAGGGGATGCCGCGCAAGATCAAGACCTCATTCGATGGATCCCCACGCGATCGGGCGATCAGCGGCATCCATGACATCGCCTTCCGCGCGCGCATCAAAGAGATCGACGGCAAGGAAGTACGCGGTGTAGAGATGCTCGTCGGCGGTGGCACCTCGATCATGCCCCGCGTCGCCCCCGCTCTGTACGACTTCGTGGAGATCGACAACGGCGACTACCTGAAGATCTCAGAGGCTGTGTTCCGTATCTTCGATCGCCAGGAGTGGCTGCGGGTCAACCGGGCCCGCGCACGCATCAAGGTGTTCGTGGACAAGTACGGCATCGATGAGCTGCGCAATCAGGTCGAGGAGGAGCTCAAGGGCGAGTGGGTCTCAGAACGCGACTTCTCGATCGAGCACCGCCTGTTCCTTGATGACGAGCGCGAGGGCGCTCCTGCTCCGCCCACAAGCTACGGCAGCCCTAATGGCGATATCTCCGAGTTCGAACGCTTCAAGCAGGCCAATGTGGCCGCCCAGAAGCAAGAGGGCTTCGTCACCGTAGAGGTGAAGATCGTGCGCGGCGACCTCACGCCCGAGCAGTTCCGAGGCCTAGGTCAGATCATGCGCGATTACTCAGGCGGTTACGCACGCACGACCGTCCAGCAGAACTTCGTCTTGCGTTGGGTGCGCGAGGAGAGCGTCTATGACGTGTGGCGCGCCCTTTCCGAGCTCGGCCTCGGCGACGCAGGTTCGCGTGAGATAAGCGACGTCGTGTCCTGCCCGGGCACCGACTCCTGCAAGCTCGGGATCACGAGCTCGATGGGCCTCAACCAGGCCGTCCAGGAGCGCGTTGAAGCGATGGGCATCACCGATCCCCTGACGCGCCAGATTCACATCAAGATGAGCGGCTGCCCCAATGGCTGCTCCCAACACCACGTCGCCGACATCGGCTTCTACGGCGCTTCGATCAAGGTCGGCGAGCATACGATTCCCGCCTATATACCCCACGTGGGTGGCGTCTACGAAGGCGGCGAGGTCAAGTTCGGCACACGCCTGAAGCAGCGCCTGCCCGCCAAGCGCGTGCCCGAGGCGATCGAGCGTTGGATCCGCCACTACCAGGCCAATCGCAACGAGGGCGAGGAGTGGGGCGCATTCGTCGAGCGCGTCGGCACCCCTGACCTGGAAGGGCTCGTGAAGGAGCTCTCCCTGCCGGTCGACTTCGGCCTGGAGACGATGAACACCTTCATCGACTGGAACCGGGACGTGCCCTTCCAGGTGATTCGCGGTGAGGGCGAGTGCGCGGTCTGAGCGATCCGCTGGCAGAGCCGACCGAGGGCGCTGCCGGCCACGACGATGCCGCCACCCTGGCCGCGTCGCCTGCCGTCGCGCGCGATGAGCTGGCACACAGCCTGAGCGACACCCTGCGCGCAGCCGTAGAGCGCCACGGCGACAAAATCGTTCTGCTGTGCTCCTTCCAAAAGGAGGAGTCGGTCTTGATCGACGAGCTCCTGCGCATCGGCGACGGAAATACGCCGGTGCGAATCGCAACTATCGACACCGGCGTGCTGTTTCCCGAGACGATGCAAACGTGGAAGGCGTTCGAGCAGCGCTTCGGCATCCCCATCGAGGTTCACGACGCAAGCAATCCGGCAAATCCCTGGAGCGGGCCCGAGCACTGCTGCTCCGTGGCCAAGGTCGCCGCCCTGGAGCGCGCGCTGGAGGGCGCCGAGGGCTGGATCACCGGCATCAGACGCGAGCAGGGTCCAACACGCGCCGGCACGGAGCTGATCGAAGCGGACGCCAAGCGCGACCTGCACAAGTACAACCCGCTCGCACTGTGGACCGAGAAGGACCTGTGGCAGCGAATCTTCGAGCGCGAGTTGCCCTACAACCCATTGCACGACCAGGGCTACTCCTCGATCGGCTGCGCGCCGTGCACCCTGCCCGGGACGGGTCGCGACGGCCGTTGGGCCGGCACCGAGAAGACCGAGTGCGGATTGCACGTGGCGTGAGCGTCGCCGAGCGCCC
>DATHNH010000081.1:0-6596 GCA_035486255.1 Solirubrobacteraceae bacterium
GGCCCGCGCTCCGGGAATGGAGGCTTCGATGCGTTGCTTGATTTCCTCGGCGGTGGGCACTTCGACTCTAGGTTAGAACAAAAAGAAGGTCGCTATACTTTGGAAAGCGATGATCTCGATCACGGACAAGGGTGCGGAGAAGGTCCACGAGTTTCTGGAGGCCCAGCAGGCCGACGTGACGCTCGCGGGACTGCGTGTCGGCGTACGCGGCGGTGGCTGCTCCGGCTTCCAATACCAGCTCGCTTTCGACGAGCAGCGCGACAGCGACGTCGTCTTCGAGAGCCACGGGCTGAAGCTGCTCGTGGACCACGAGAGCCTGCAGTTCGTGCGTGGCTCGACGATCGACTACGAGGAGAGTCTCCAGGGCGCCGGCTTCAAAGTCGAGAATCCCAATGTGGTCGCCGCGTGCGGCTGTGGCTCCTCCTTCAGGGTTGCCGAGGAAGAGCAGGTTTCCGCGGTCTGACGGCCGGCAGCGGCGTTGGGCGATCGGCGTCCGTCGATCGACGCGCGCAGCTCGTGGAATACGCGGTTCGGTTACGCGGGTTCGTTGTTGAGGGAGCGCCATAGATAGCGGCAGGCCAAAGTGCGGTGTGGACGCCAACGTTCGGCCAGCCGCTCGACGGTCTCGCGGTCGGG
Source organism: Solirubrobacteraceae bacterium (assembly GCA_035486255.1). Taxonomy (GTDB): domain Bacteria; phylum Actinomycetota; class Thermoleophilia; order Solirubrobacterales; family Solirubrobacteraceae; genus Palsa-744. Next base: position 637 of record DATHNH010000081.1, read on the forward strand.
GATCTCCTCCAGCGAGTAGGCGCGTTCGATCGCGCGGCGGATGCCGAGGTCTCCCGGTGCGAGCACGTCCGGTCGGTGCAAATGGCTCATCAGGAACATGTGCGCGGTCCACTCGCCGATGCCCTTCACGGCCACCAGCTCTGCCATGACGTCATCGTCTGAGAGGTCGTCCAGGCGCTCGAGCTCGAGCTCGCCGGAGAGAATGTGCTCGGCCAGGGAGCGCATGAAGCCGACCTTCGAGCGCGACAGGCCCGCGGCGAGGCGCAGCTCTTCCGGATCGTCTGCCAGCAACTGCTCAGGCGTGGGGGTGCGACCGCCGAAGCGCTCTGTCAGCCGGCCGTAGATCGCGGCGCCGGCCTTGACGGAGAGTTGCTGGTTGACGACCGCGTGCAGCAAGGCTCCATAGTGCTCCTCCGGGTCGGCGCGCTTGCGCGGCGGGCTGGGGATGACTCCGCATGCGTCGATCAGCCCGGCCATGATCGGATCGGCGCTGCGCAGCTGTTCGACGGCGGCCTTCTGAGAGGTGGCCTTGCGCATTGCCGGCGCTCGACGCGCGGTCGATGCTGCGCTCTTCGCGGTGGGGCTCATCGGTTGGGCCTGCTTTCGCTTGCTTTGTGGTTCGTCTCGCTCAACCTGTTCGCACGGCCTGCGCGTCGAGCGCGATCGGCTCGCCGTCGAGCGCATTCAGCGCGCGCTCGAGCGAGCAGGCGATGCACGTGAAGCTCGGCGTGTCGCGCACGGTGAAGCGCGAAGCCTCGGTTGTGCGCAGACGCTGCACCAAATCGAGGAAAGTGCCGATGTCATCGGTGTCGAACGCCACGACGAACTCCTGATCGTCGAGTCCGAAGGAGTAGGTCGTGTGGTTGTCCACGCCGGGGTATTCGCGCCCGACGGTGATGTGCCCCTGCATGATCCGCCAGCGCTCCTCCGCGGGCAGCGCATACCACTCGCGCGACTTCACGAACGGATAGACGAACACGTATTTGCCGCGGAACCCGCGTGGGCGCACGCGCTCGTCTTCGGAGTACTCCGAGCTCTTGCGCATTCCCAGAAACGAGTAGGGCTGCTCGGCCCACTTCATCAGTCCGCTCTGAGCCAAGACCACATGGAGCTCGTGGATGCGGTCGAGGTTCTCGGCCTCTGAGATCAGCAGCAGCTCCGCGTCTCCGCGGGTCCCCACCAGCGAAAAGGACTGCAACAGGTGCCCATCGGCGAAGTCCTCGCAGGCAGCCATGAACTCGCGCTTGTCCTGGGCACGCGCGTCGGAATCCAGCCGACGCCACGCGGGAGCGAGCTTCAGGAACGTGTACTTTACGAAGTGGCGGTCGCTCATTTTTTGGAAAACCTGTTGGGCCGAATGCCGAGTATATGTCTCGCGCACGGCCGAGCCATGGTGGTCTGGGTGTCTCGCGCGGCCGTGCCGTCGCGGTCTGGATGTGTGTCGATATGAGTCGATAGGCGTGGTAGCTGTGCCCGTCACTGTGTGCCGCTACCGCGCCCGTTACAGTTTGATCTGTGCGGATCGCTCTGGTTTCGCCTTATTCCTGGACGTACCCGGGCGGCGTCACGCGTCATATCGAGGCGCTCTCGGCTGAGTTGGTCGCACAGGGACACGAGCCGGAGATACTCGCGCCCTTCGATCCCGACGATGCGCTCTCGCGCCGGCTACACCGCGGCGCGCGGCCGCAGCGACGTGAGCCACCGGAGAACTTCGTGCCGCTGGGACGCACGATCGGCATTCCCGCCAACGGCGCGGTCTCCAACCTGACCGGCACGCCACACTCGGTCTTCGCCATTCGCAACGCCCTGCGCACCGGTGGCTATGACGTCGCGCACATCCATGAGCCGATCGTGCCGCTGATCGGCTTCGACGCGCTCATGTCCTCCGAGGAGCTGCCGCTCGTCGGCACGTTCCATACGTACTCCACGAATCCCGTCTCCAACGGGATCGGCGCGGTCGTGATGGGGGGGAGGCGGCGCATGAACCGTCTGCACGCGCGCATCGCCGTGTCTGAGGCCGCTGCTTGGACGGCCAGGCGCTTCTATGGTGGGCACTACCGGATCGTGCCCAACGGCGTCCTGCTCGACGCGGCTGGGACAGACGGCCTGGAAGCTGGGGCGGACAGCGATGTCGTGCAAAGCCGGGGGATGGAGGGGTCCGCGAATCGGGGCTCCTCTTCCGCAGACGTGGCACGGGCCTTGGCAAGCACTCACCCCGACATCGGGCCGTTGCGCATTCTGTTCATCGGCCAGGCTGTCGAGCGCAAGGGCCTGCCTGTGCTCTTGCGGGCGTTCGAGGCCTTGCGCGAGCAGATTCCCGCAACGCTCACGCTCGTCGGCGCAAGCGCGGCCGAGATCGCCCCGATGTTGCTCGACGATCGCGGCGTGCGCGCACTGGGGAAGGTCTCCGAGGAGCAGAAGAACGCCGAGCTGGCGCGGGCCGACGTCCTGTGCGCGCCATCCCTGCGCGGTGAGAGCTTTGGCATGGTCCTGACCGAGGCATTCGCGGCAAGCACGCCCGTCGTCGCATCGGATATCCCCGGCTATCGGGATGTGGCACGCGACGGCCTCGACAGCCTGCTCGTGCCGCCTGGAGATGCCTTGGCGCTCGCGGAGGCCCTGCGTACGCTTGCGCTTGACCAGGCTCGACGCACGAGCATGGCGCGCATCGCCCGCGAGCACGCCGAGCGCTTCTCGTGGGCGCACGTTGCCGAGGAGGTCGTAGAGGTCTACGAGCAGGCGATCGCGGTTGGGCAACCGACAACGCGACTCTCGCGAATCGCCGTGCGTCGCGGTTTTGCGCCCGCCGACCTGCGTCCGCCCGTGCACGCGCGGCGTCTGCCGAGCCTCGAGCCGACGCCGCCGGTCAGGCACCGCGCGCTGCGCGCACTCTCGCGCGGCGCGCTGCTCGCCACCTCGTTTGGCGGAATCGCGCTCGCCTACCTCGTGCTGCAGAAGGTCGGGCTGACAAATGTCGCCGCAAGCCTGGTCGCGTCCCGGCCCGGTCTCGTCGCCGCAGGCGTGGGCGTGATGTGTGCGTCGATGTTCGTGCGCGGCATCGCCTGGCACGCGATCCTCGAGGCGGCGCCCACCTGGCGCGTGGCGCGACGCCGCGACGCGTTGCAGGGGACGTTCATCGGCGTGCTCATGTCGGCAACGCTGCCCGCCCGGCTGGGTGAGCCGTCGCGTGCGCTGATCGTCGCGCGTCGCATCGGCCGTGCGCGCGAGACCTTGCCGGTGGTGCTCGGCACGATGGTGTCGCAGACGCTGCTCAACCTTCTGGCGCTGGCGATTCTCGGCTGCGTGATGTTCTCGAGCGTGAGCTTCGCCGGTGAACACACCGATGCGCTGCTGGCGGTCGGGCTGGCGCCGCTGGGCGTGCTGGTCGCGCTGTTGCTGGCGCCCGTGCTCGTGCCGCCCGCCGCCGTATCCCGCTCACAACGGTTGGGCCGTCTGCTGGGGAGCGTGCGTGTCGCGCTCGTGCGTGTGCGCGCGGGGCTGCGCGTCTTTCGCAACCCTCGCCAAGCCGCATCGGCGACTGTGCTGCAGTTGTCGGCGTGGGGGTTGCAGTGGCTGTCCTGCTGGCTGCTGCTGATGGCGCTCGGGCTCGATAGCAAGGTCGGCTTCGCGGCGGCCGCGGCCGTCCTGTTCGCGGTCAACGTCACCGCTGTGATTCCCGCCACGCCGGCGAACGTCGGCGTGTTCCAGGCGGCGTGCGTAGCGGTGCTCGCCGGCGCCTATCACGTACCAACCGCCGATGCGCTCGCCTATGGGATCGTGTTGCAGGCCGTCGAGGTCGCCACAGCGGTCATCATGGGTACGCCTGCGCTGGTCAACGAGGGACTCTCGTGGAAGGATGTGCGCCTACGCACCATGCACGCCTCACCGGTGAAGTTGCCACCTCTCCCCGGCGCGACGCGACGCGCGCCTTCGCGAGTGCAGCCCTAGTCGCTCGCGCGGCGCGTCGAGGGCACAGCTTGATTGAGGAGAGAAGCGTTCGCGCAGGAGCCGGAGTAGTGGCGCAGACGCAGGAGCCGGAGTAGTGGCGCAGAATCGAGCAGGATGAGCGAGGCCTGGGTCTACATGCTGCGCTGCCGCGATGGCTCGCTCTATACCGGCTGGACAAACGACCTCACGAAGCGTCTCGCGACGCATTCGGCCGGAAAGGCAAGTCGCTACACCGCCAGCAGGTTGCCGGTCGTCCTGGCCTTCTCGGCACAGATGCCGGATCGCAGCACGGCCATGCGCGAGGAGTTGCGCATCAAGCGGCTCTCACGCGAGCAGAAGCTCGCGTTGTCGAAGCTGGAGGGAGCTCAGGCGCCGCTGCCTGCCGTTGCCGGTTGATCCTCTTCCTCGACCGCCCCTTCGGGTGGGTCGACGTCGTCCAGCTCGCCAAACAACGACGGGTCGCGGTAGGAGCCCTTGATCACATCGTCGGGGGAGCCGTCCGGGAGCAGGCGGCCCTGGCGTGTGCCGAAGTAGATCGCCTGCGGATGATGGGCGATCAGCGCCAGCGTCGATTGCTCGGGCACGGGGGCGTACCCGTCGGTGATCTTCATGCCGATCTGCTCCAGACCCAGCAGCTCCTCCACCTTCAGGTGCTCTGCCTGCTCGGGCACGGCCGGATAGCCCCACGAGTAGCGTCGGCCTTGCGTGCTCGGGATCGCGAGCATCTCGCGCACGCGCCAGTGCAGCCACTCGGCCAGTCCCTCGGCGGTCTGCACGCCGAGGCCGTGCACGAACAGCTGCTCGGCAAACTCTCCGTCGCTCTCCAGCTTGGCCATCAGCTCGGTCACCTCCGAGCCGACCGTCACCGCCTGCACCGCGATCACGTCGAGCTGCTCCGGAGGCTTGCCGTCCACGCTCGGGCGGAAGAAGTCGGCGAGGCAGATGCGGTCGCCCTTCGGCTGGCGTGGGCACACGAAGCGGGTCAGCTCGCTGGCCGGGTCGGCTGGGTCGAGCGGCTTGTCACCGGCACGGGGGGCGTTGCCGGGGTCGCTCGCGCCCGAGTCGAGCGATGCGTCGGGTCTGCCGCTCACGCGCGGGTCGAGTACCACGATGTCGTTGCCCTGCGCATAGCAGGGGAAGAAGCCCAGCAGCGCTCTTGGGTGCAGGTAGTCCTGCTCGGCCCACATCCTTTCCAGGCGCGGCCTGAAATCCTCGTCGACGAGCAGGCGCCACGCCTCGCCCTTGACGCCCTTACCGCCCCAGTGGAGCTTGAACAAGACGTGCGTGTCGAGGTGGCTGTACAGCTCGTCCATATCCACCGGCACCTCCCGCACGCCCCACCATGGTGGGGCGGGTATGGGGTCGTTCGTGGCGACGTCGGAGCGCACGCTGTCATCGGCGAAGTTGAGCTCCTCGACAGGCTCCTCGCCCTTCTCGCGAAAAGCGGTCGCGCCCGTGCGCAGCTTCTCAAGGAGAGCCTCATGGGCCTCGGCATCGATCAGCTGGTCCATCACTGAGAGCCCCTCGAAGGCGTCCTTGCAGTAGAACACGCCCGGCTCGTATTGGTCCTCGGATTCCTTGCCGCCCGGATACAGAGCGCGATAGCTGAACGCGCGGTTGATCGCGGCGCCGCCGATCAACACCGGATATTGCATCCCCTTGGAGTGAAGCTCCTGGATGCAGGCCGGCATCTGCTTGGAGGTGGACACGAGCAGCGCGCTCAGGCCGATCGCCGTCGCTTCGTGCTCTTCGGCGGCGTCCAAGATCGTCTGGATAGGCACCTGCTTGCCGAGGTCCACCACCGTGTAGCCGTTGTTGGTGAGGATCGTGTTCACGAGCGACTTGCCGATGTCGTGCACGTCGCCGAACACCGTAGCGAGCACCACGGTGCCCTTCGTGTAGCCCTCGATCTTGTCGAGGTAGTTCTCCAAGCGTGCCACTGCCTTCTTCATCACCTCGGCCGATTGCAACACGAACGGCAGGATCAGTTCACCGAGATCGGAAGAGCGTCG
>DATHNH010000082.1:0-8797 GCA_035486255.1 Solirubrobacteraceae bacterium
TGACACGAGCACCAGAGGAGCGAGCACGGCCGCGGCTACCGCGCCCGCGATGGACAGGCAGAGCAAACGCCGCTTGGCCGGCAGCGCCAGTAGCACCGGGCCGATGGCGAGCAACGCCCACTCCTTGTTGGCGATCGCCAAACCCAGTATCAGCGCGGCGGGCACCATACGGTTGCGGTTTGCAAGTAGTACGGCGGCCACGCACATGCAGGCCCCGAGCAACTCCTCCGGGTGGCCGATTTCGAGCGCCTGCAGCGTCAACGGGCTGGCTACACACAGGCCGAGAACGACCGCCCGGCAGAGGCGGGAGCGACCCTCCGCGCGCATCCTTGCGACGAGCCACACGCCGAGCGCGGCGGCCGCCAGCAGACAGGGCAGCGCAACCATTCGGTAGACGGCGAGCTCGCCTCCTCCCCACAGCGAGGGAAGCAGCGCAAACGGAGCTCGCTCGAGCAGTGATCCTCCATATACCGGTGCGAGTCGCAGGAACTCGAGCACGTGTCCTGCGGCAAGCGCGTCGAACGCCGGTCGCGCCTCGGTTTCGTAGTCGTTCCAGGCGAATCCGTACAGGCCCAGCCAGGCAACTACGGCGCTTGCCGTCCCAGCGAGGAATGCGCACAGGGCGTTCTCGCGCGCTAGCTGCCTCATCTGAGCTGCATCGACCGGAAGAGGGTGGCGCTTGAGCAGGAGATCCAGTCCTGCTGCCAAGAGAAGACCTAGCGGATGCGCCCGCGGTCGGCGGCCACCTTGCGAAACAGCTCGGTGACGCCGAACCTCGGCGATAGACGCTCCACGAGTCCGGGAGCGAGCTGCGCCAGAGCGAGCATCGGACGGATGGGAGCGCCACTCTCCACGATCTCCGCCTTGTCCTCGCGGATCGCTCGCACGACAGCCTCGGCGACCTTCTCTGTGGTCGTCTCGCCCATGATGCGGTTGGAGCGGTGTCCTGCCTCGGCCATGCGCGCGTACATCCCGTCGCCGGCGATGAATCCCGGGCACACCACCGAGAAGCCCACGGGCGCCTCCAGGTACTCGGCGCGCAACGACTGCGTCAGGCCCACGAGCCCGGCCTTCGTAGCGGCGTACGGCTCGTTGAATGCCGGGCCCACCTTGCCTGCGACCGAGGAGATGAACACGACGTGACCGCGTCCACGCTCGAGCATGCCCGGGGTAAGGCGACGCGTGAGCAACAGAGGTGCGGTCAAGTTCACGTCGACCATCGAGCTGAGCTCCTCGGTGGTGTAGGCGGTGAATGCACCGACGGACTCGACACCCGCGTTGTTGACGAGCACGTCGATCGGCCCAAGCGCTGCCTGCACGCTGTCGACGAGTGAATCGATGGTGCTCAGGTCCGACAGGTCCGCGGGCACCGCGACGGCCTTGACGCCGAGTGCACCAAGCTCCGCAGCCACCTCCGCAAGCGCGTCCTCACGTCGGCCGGATACCGCCACGCTCATACCTTCGTGCGCTAGGCGGCGCGCAATATGGGTACCAAGTCCACCCGACGCGCCCGTTACCAGCGCCACACGATCTTGCAGGCTCTTCATACCACGCTCCTTGGGTCGGTTGACCGATTGACCTTAGGCGATTGCCTGCCACACGTCGCTCTCGGCTCGAGCCGGCTTCGTCGGGTTTTCGCGACTATCGCGATGTCCGCGCTTCGAGCTTGTCAAAGGCAGGCCCGCTACCCTCTCGCTGGTGATCAACACCAACCAATTCAAGAACGGCAACCACATCGACGTCGAGGGCACGATCTTCAAGATCGTCGACTTCCAGCACGTGAAGCCCGGCAAGGGCGGGGCGTTCGTGCGCACCAAGCTGCGCAGGGCCTCCGACGGCGCTGTGATCGACCGTACGTTCAGGGCAGGGGAGAAGTTCCGAGCCGTGCGTACCGAGGCGCGCAAGATGCAGTACCTCTACGCCGACGGCACCGACGCACACTTCATGGATACCGAGTCCTTCGAGCAGATCGCCGTGCCCGAAGCCACGTTTGCCGAGGCTTTGCGCTGGACTACGCCTAGCAGCGAGGTGGATGTGCTGTTCATCGACGATCAGCCCTCGGACATCCAGTTGCCGAGCGCCGTGGACCTGGCTGTGACCGAGACGGAGCCCGGGTTGCGCGGCGACACGGCCTCCGGCGGCGGCAACAAGCCCGCCACGCTCGAGACCGGCGCGGTGATCCAGGTGCCCCTGTTCATCGAGGTTGGGCAGAAGATTCGCGTGGATACGCGCTCCGGCGAATACATGTCGCGATCCTGATGTCCCGGGTCCCAGCTCGTCGAATCCTCGACTCGGGACAGTAGGGCGCGGTGCGCCGATCCGAGCAGCGTCGGGCGGCGGTGTTCGCCCTCTACCAACACGATCTCACAGGAGTGGCTCTGGGGGAGGCACTTGGCAAGAACGCTTCGCTGCTCACACTCGCGCTGGCTCACGCCGCCGCGGACCGCGCGGAGGAGCTCGACGGGACGATCGATCGCCACGCGCACGGCTGGTCGGTGCAGCGCATTCAGCCGCTCGAGCGCAGCATCATGCGCGTGGCGCTGATCGAGATGTTGCATCCGGATGTGGCGCCCGGCGACACGCCGATCCCGGCCGAGGGGGCCATCGAGGAGGCAATAGAGAGTGCCAAGACCTTCTGCGGGAGCGACGCGCCCGGGTTCGTCAACGGGGTGCTGGGCGCGGTGTTGCGCGAGTTGCGCCAGAATGCGCATCAGCAATGAGCCTGGAGCGAATCGACGATCTCATCGCGCGACTGGAGCGCGCCGCGGAGCAACTGCGCTCGGGCGAGCTGTCGGCCGACGCGGCCGCCACGATGGTCGAGGATTGCGCCGCGCTGGCCACCCAGGCCAGCAGCGAACTCGAGCGCCAAGCGCGGGCCGAGGTATCCCAGCCCGCTCCGGGCCAGGACTCGCTGCTCTGACCCACCGCATACCCGTGGGAGCCGCCTATCCCGAGCAGCTGCGCGAGGAGGTGGAGCGCTATCTGCGCCAGATGCGCTTCTCCGACGCGGCCCTCACCGCGGGCTTGGAGGAGGCAATGCGCTATTCGCTGCTGGCCGGCGGGAAGCGCATCCGACCGGTGTTGGCGCTTGCCACCGCGCACGCTGTCGGGTTGGAGCTCGAGGACGCGATGCCGCTGGCGGCTACGCTCGAGCTGATCCATACATATTCGTTGATTCACGACGACCTGCCCGCGATGGACGACGACGATCTCAGACGTGGGCGCCCAACCTGCCATGTGGCGTTCGGCGAGGACGTCGCGATCCTTGCCGGCGATGGGCTGTACGCCGAGGCGTTCCATCATTTCCTCTCCGTCTGCCCGATCAGCCCCGAGCGGGTGCTGGAGGCCGCCGTCGAGCTTGCGAGCGCAACCGGTGTCAACGGCATGGTGGGCGGCCAGTACGTGGACGTCAGGGCGAGCGCTCCGAGCGGGCCCGAGGGATTGCGGCGCTTGCACGAGCTGAAGACCGGGAGGCTGATCGGAGCGTCGGTCGTGTGCGTGCTCTCCTTGGCGGGCGTACGCGGACCTGCGACAATTGCTTTCAGGCGCTTTGCGGCGGAGTTGGGCGTGCTATTTCAGATCGTCGATGACATCTTGGACGTTACGGGCACCGACGCGGCACTCGGCAAGCCGCGAGGCAGCGATGAGAGACACGGCAAGCGGACATACGTGAGTGAGTTCGGAATAGATCGAGCCAGGGAGCTGGCGGGAGAGTCCCATCGCACCGCACGCTCGGCGCTCGCCGAGGCGGCCCTCGGGGTGGCCGGCTCTCGGTCGCCGGCTGCGCACGCGACCGACGAGCTCGAGCAGATCACAGATTTCATCTACACACGTACGTCATGAGGATCATCGACCACATAGACGGCCCGCAGGACCTCGAGGCCCTGAGCGAGGACGAGCTTGCGCAGCTCGCGCAGGAGGTCCGCGAGTACATCATCGACACGGTTGGCGAGATAGGTGGTCACTTCGGCGCGAACCTCGGCACTTGCGAGCTCGCCGTGGCCTTGCACTCCGTGCTCGACTCTCCGCGCGACAAGATCCTCTGGGACGTGGGGCATCAGGCCTACCCGCACAAGATCCTGACTGGCAGGCGCACACGACTGCAGACGATCCGCCAGTACGGTGGCCTTGCCCCCTTCTGCTCGATCGGGGAGTCCGAGCACGACATCATGGGGGCCGGCCACGCCTCCACCTCGATCGGCTATGCGGTGGGCTTGAAGGAGGGCATGCGCCATCTGGGCGACGAGGCGGCCAACGGCAAGGTCGTGGCCGTAATCGGCGACGGTGCGATGACGGGCGGCGTCGCGTTCGAGGCGATCGGTCAGGCCGGCGGCCTGGGGACGCCGATGGTGGTCGTGCTGAACGACAACGGCATGTCGATCGCTCCGAACGTAGGGGCACTCTCACGCTACTTCAACCGTGTGCGGCTGAACCCGAAGCTGTGGCATGCCCGCTCGGGCGTGGAGGGCGGGCTCACGCGCCTGCCCGGAAGCATCGGCTCGGCCTTCGAACGGCTTGGGCCGCAGCTGAAGGAGTCGATCAAGGCGTTCTGGGCGCCGGGGCTATTCTGGGAGGAGCTGGACTGGGCCTATATGGGGGTCATCGACGGACATGACGTGCGCGCCTTGCGCGAAGCCCTGCGCGAGGCGCTGGCGGCCGAACGCCCGGTGGTCGTGCATGTAGCCACCGTCAAGGGCAAGGGCTTCGCGCCCGCCGAGGACGGTGGCTTGGAGGGCATGGAGAAGTGGCATGCAGCCAAGCCGAAGTCGATCCTCAACGGCGTGCCGACCTCCTCGCCCGCCGGTGCGCCCGCGCCCTCGCATGCTCCCGCCGCCGCTGAGCGGGCGCCGGGCAAGCAGGCGCAGGACGGCGCCGGCACCGGACGCGGCGCCGCACCGGCGCCCCAGTACACGCAAGTGTTCGGCGAGGCGCTGGTACGCGAATGCCGTCGTGACGCGCGTGTGGTCGGGATCACCGCGGCGATGAACTCAGGCACCGGCCTGAACATCCTGCAGGAGGCGCTGCCAGACCGCTACTTCGACGTTGGCATCGCCGAGCAGCAGGCGATCTTGTTCGCCGCCGGATTGGCGCTACAGGGCGTGAAGCCGGTAGCTGCGATCTACTCGACCTTTCTGCAACGGGCGTTCGACCAGATCGTGCACGACGTCTGCCTGCAGAAGCTGAATGTGGTCTTTGCGATGGATCGCGCGGGGCTTGTCGGTGACGATGGTCCTACTCACCACGGAGCGTTTGACATCGCCTATCTGCGGTGCCTGCCGAACATCGTGTTGATGGCTCCTCGCGACGAGGCACTACTCGTGCACATGCTGCACACGGCCCTCTGCTACGACGACGGTCCGATCGCGCTGCGCTACCCGCGTGGCGAGGGCACCGGCGTGCAGCTGCCGGCCGAGCCGCACACGATCGCGATCGGCACAGGGGAGATCTTGCGCGAAGGCGGCTCCGCCGGCCCGGCGGGAGCCCGTGTCGCCTTGATCGGCTACGGCTCGGGTGTCGGCAAGGCAATCCAGGCCGCTGACCTGCTGGCCGACGAGGAGATCGCCGTGACCGTCGTCGACGCGCGTTTTGCCAAGCCGATCGACGCCGGCTTGATGGCTCAGTTGGCGGCTGAGCACGACCTGCTCGTCACCGTCGAGGAGGGTGTCCTCGCCGGTGGGTTCGGCTCGGCGGTGTGGGAGACGCTCAACGAGGCCGGCGCTGCGCCGCCTCGCATCCTGCGCGTCGGGCTGCCCGATCGCTACGTCACCCATGGCAAGCCGGCGCTGCTTCACGAGGAGATCGGTTTCACCGGCGAGCGCATCGCCGAGCGCATTCGCGTCGCGATCAGCGATCGTCGCTCCGCTGCGATCGGGACGAATTGATGTGCTGTTCCGCCCGGCACATGTGCCGGGCGGCCTGACCGCACATGTGCGGTCAGGGACCGAGCCGCATGCGGCTCGGTCGTCGATGGATGGGAGGGCTTAAAATGAAACGGCCCGCTGGGGAGGCGGGCCGTTTCGAGGGGAGGAGGGATGCTGCTGTACTTCGGGTCGAGAGGAATCATGCCCCAGGCGAACGCATGTTTGTGTGACGTCTATCACAGATGTCCCGAATTCTTTGTAAAGCTCGAATTTGTGACGTCGAGATCGAGCCTGGCAGTGGCGCAACGGGTACCGTCCTCCCATGGCTAAGCAGCGCATAGACACCCTTTTGGCCGACCGCGGCCTATTCTCCTCGCGTACGAGTGCGGCCGCATCGGTGATGGCCGGCGAGGTGACCGTGGGCTCAGATGGGCGCCGAGCCGTCAAGCCGGGGGAGATGGTCGCAATCGACGCCCAGCTCAGCGTGCGCGAGCGTGCGCCTTATGTGTCGCGCGGCGGGCTCAAGCTTGCCAATGCACTCGATGCGCTCGAGCTGGTGGTGCGGGATCGGCACGCGCTCGACGTGGGCGCGTCCACAGGCGGCTTCAGCGACTGCCTGCTCCAGCGCGGCGCCGCTCACGTGGTCGCGCTCGACGTCGGCTACGGGGACTTCGACTTCAGACTTCGCCAAGACCCGCGAGTCACGTTGCTTGAGCGCACGAACGCCCGTTCGATGAGCGCCGAGATGCTCCCCTACGAGCCCGATCTGGTCGTGCTCGACGTGTCTTTCATCTCGTTGCGCAAGGTTCTTCCCTCCGTGCTTGGCTGCCTCGCCGAGCGCCACGACGTGCTTGCCCTCGTAAAGCCTCAGTTCGAGGTGGGGCGCGAGCGGGTCGGCAAGGGTGGCGTGGTGCGCTCGCCGGAAGACCGGCGTTCCGCGCTCGTGGACGTGGGCATCGCGGCACTGGCGCTCGGCGAGGCGGTGCTCGGCTATCGCTCCTCCGGGCTACCGGGCCCAAAGGGCAATCTCGAGACATTCGTTTGGCTCGCCGAGTCTGCGCGTCCCGGTGGCGCGAAAGACATCAGCGACATCGAGCGAATGGCCCGTGAGGTCGAGCCATGAGCGAGCTCGTGGCAAGGCCGGCGCGCGAGGTGGCGGTCTTGACGCATAGTCGTCCCGCGCAGACGTCGGCCGCCCTGGAGACGCTTCTCCAAGTGGCGGCGCAGACCGGTGTGACACTGCATTTCGATGCGGAGGAAGCCGAGAAGCACGGGCTCTCCGTCGGCGGGCGCGTGATCGTCGACGGCGCGGACGGCGATTCGGTCGACCTGTGCATGGTGCTCGGTGGCGATGGCACGATCTTGCGCGCGCTGCGCCGCTATGCGGGCACCGAGGTGCCGGTGTTCGCCGTCAACTTCGGCGACATCGGCTTCCTGGCCTCGATCGAGCCGCATGAGCTCGCCGACGGCGTGCGCCGTGCCTTCGCCGGTAACTTCGAGCTGTTGCGGCTGCCGGCGATCGTGCTCGATGCTCCCACCGGGGTCGAGCGCGCATTCAACGACGTGGCGATCCATCGCAAGGTCGGCGAGCGCGTGGCCGAGCTTGCCTATGTGCTCGACGGGGAGGAGCTCGGCAGCGTGCGCTGCGATGGGCTGGTCGTAGCCACCCCGGCCGGCTCGACCGGCTACAACCTCGCCAACGGCGGCCCGGTGATGGCTTGGGGTGTGGAGGGGTTCGTGGTCTCCTTCATCGCCCCCCACTCGCTCACCGCACGTACGCTGGTGGCCGCGCCGCGTGACCGTCTCACGATCCACAACCGCTCGCGTGAGGCGCTCGACGTGTCCGTCGACGGGCGACCGGTGGGCGAGATTGCGCCCGGGGGAGCGATCGACGCGCGTTTCATGGACGACGCGGGCATCATCGCTCAGCTGCCGGGCTCCTCTTTCTATCGCCGCTTGCGCGACAAGTTCGGCCGTCTGGCGCGCTGATCAGGCGACGCTGCTGTGGAGTTGGCGCTTCGGCGACTCGTCCGTGCGGTGCAGCGAGTCGATGAAGCCGTCCAGCTGCTCGCGAGAGAAGCGTCGCTGGCCACCCGGCGTCCTGTAGCCGGCGAGATAGCCCGCGTCGGTCCAGCGACGGATCGTGGCCAGCGAGACGCCCAGGTAGCGTGCCGCCTGGGAGCTTGTGAACACGAGCTGGTGCTCATGGTTGGGGCTTGAGTTCTCGGGCATCGTCGATCTCTTTCTCGGTCGTATCTCTCGCCGCGTGGGCGCTTTCGGTGAGAGCCGACAAGATCGCGCGGCGCTCGGGATAGGTGGAGATACGGCGATCTGGGCGCAAAGGTTGAGCCTGCACGAGCTTTGTGGACCTTTGATCGAGAAAAGCGATTGACGTTCGTCTCCGTCTGCGCGCCCACAGCACAGGCGAACACAGGCACAAAGACCCATTTGACACGCCAAAACCGTCGGCTGTGAATGAGAACTACCTCTTCTTGCAAGAGGTCATGCACTCGCTTGTACGAAGTGGACAATCCGTCCAATTTCTATACTATGCTCATAGAACCTACTCAACACTCATCGTGCTTGGCCGAGGATGGAGGCCGTCGTGCGCGGGATGTTGAGCCGCCTGAGCGACGGAAGGGAGCATTCAATGGGTTTCAAAGGCTGATTGCAGATTCGCCGGCGCCCAGTCTGAGGCGCAGCCGGCCCCGAGGACGTTGCCTGGCTGGGCGGCGTCCTTGGTCGTTAAGGGCTTCCGTGATTATTCGGGCCAGATCGCGACGCAGAGTACGCACCTGACCGGTGAGGCCTGTCATGGCCTGTCATGGCACGCCACTGGTGTTTCGGCGGCCAGTGTGTACGACGGGAAGCGGGGATCTTCCCGGGCCCGGGAACGGGCCGACTAGCGCAGGGCGGGCTGGGCGAGCGCGCGCGTG